>CANRBV010000023.1 GCA_947628965.1 uncultured Bacilli bacterium
TTTGTTAAAAAAGATAAAAAGTATGAAGAATTTGCTAAAGAATTATATGAGCATGGTGCTTTAGATAAAGATAATTTCAATTTACTTTCTAATCCAAGTAAATTGAACAATTCAAAAGATTATACAATAGAAAAAGACGATATTAATCGATAAAATCATAAAAATATTAGATGCTGTCCAGCAATTTATATGATAAAATATTAGTAGTATTTTAAAAGAAAAAATAAATTGGCCAGACGCGTTTGACTAATTCAGAAGGGAGCAATTATGTTAGAAAAAAATAGCAATAAAATGATAAAAGAAATTACTAATTTAGTAGAAGAAGTTAAGTCTAATTTAGCTAATGAAATCAATAAATCTATTATTTATGTGTATTGGAATATAGGAAGAATAATAGTATCAAACGAAAATGAATTTAACAACCGATTAGAATATGGTAAAGAAATTTTAAAAGGATTATCAGATGAACTTACTAAATATTTAGGAAAAGGATATTCTATGTCTAACCTAAAATATATGAGAGTTTTCTATAAAACCTATCCAAACTTTGATGAATTAAATGAAAAATTAAGCTGGTCACATTATTGTGAATTGATGATTATTAAGGACATAGATAAACGTAATTTTTATGAAAAAGAATGTATTAATTCAAATTGGTCTGTAAGAGAATTAAAAAGACAATTAGATACTTCATTATTTGAAAGATTACTTCTTTCAGATGGTAAAGTTAATAAAGAAAAAGTTTTAGCATTATCAAAAGAAGGTCAAATTTTAAATAAACCTAGTGATATTGTTAAGCAGCCTTATGTTTTTGAATTTCTTGGAATCAAAGAACAAAAACCAATTTTAGAAAAAGATTTGGAATATAAACTAATAAGACACATTGAAGATTTTTTACTTGAACTTGGTAAAGGATTTATGTTTGTTGGATCACAACAAAGAATTACACTTAATAATACAGACTATTATGTTGATATGGTATTTTATAATAAATTTTTAAAATCATATGTACTAATTGATTTGAAAATGAATAATCTTAAAGCTGAAAATCTAGGACAAATGAATTTATATTTAAATTATTACGAACAAGTTGTAAATTCGAAAGATGATGGAAAACCTATTGGTATCATTTTATGTGCTGAAAAAGATAATATAATGTTAGAGTTTGCTTTAGGGGGCTTATCCAACAATATTTTTGCTTCTACTTATACTTACTATATTCCTGATAAAGAACAATTAATTAATGAGGTAGAAAAAGTTCTAAATGAAACTAAAAAAGATGATATTGAGCATTAATCGATATCATCTTTTATTATTTATTCAGAAAATTTTGCTCTACTTAATTGTAAATATTGTCCATTTTTTATTGTTACTGTAGCTTTTCCATTAAAATTATCATTATCCACAATATCGTTATTTCCAACTGGTCCTGTTAAAATTGCATAATAACCACTGCCTAAACTTTCTAAAGTATAACGACCCGCTTCTATATCAATACCAACTTTATAAATCCCACTTTGATTCCAATCGGTTTTTTCATTTAATATTTCATACAATTCCTTAGCGCTTTTGACACCTATTTGTTCAAAAGCTGTAACATTTACTAATATTCCTCTAGTAGAAATATCACCTGCTTCATGTACTTTTACATATCCAAAACTATCAAAATTTTCATTATCAATAATATTTCCTGCTTCATCCTCTTCTGAATAATATTGCCCACTACCAAATCTTATAAATGCATATTCTCCTGCAGGGACATCACCTTTAACATAATCTCCTGAGTCAATTACTAATTTACTATCCATCAATGTAGAAAGTTTTAAAACCATTTTTTCTGATTCTGTTAATTCTTTTGGTTGTGTCGAATTATTATTTTCTTTTTCTTCACTGTAATTATTTTCATTACTTGTATTATTATATGTATTATTTTCATCAGGAATTGCCATTATAAATGTAACAAAAAGTATTAAAGGAATTACAACTTGTAATGCTTTTATTAACTTTATATTGGGTATATATTTATTTAAGCAATTTCTATATATAAATGGAAAAAGACTAAATCCACAAATTATAGATATGATTGCATACCAAGACCCTTCTATTAATCCACCAATACTTATTAATATTAAAATTGATCCTATTATATATCGAATAATATCTAAAATTGTTTTTAAAGTATTTTTTTCTTTCACTTTAATTATTTCTTTCTTACAATTTGGACAAATATTTTGCCCTTCATCTAATTTTTCTCCACAGTTACTGCAAAATTTATTTTTCATACTTCCACCTCTTTTAAACTTACAACAAAATTGTAGCATAAATTTAATTTTATTACAATATAACTTAATAAATTTTATCTTAATAATTTTTAATGGGCTTAATTTTGTTATTTTATATCTTTATAATATTTATATAAATAATTTAAAACTTATCAATTCATACTATAAGTAGTTAGGAGGTAATTTTATGACTTCTATGGAATTAGTAGGATTAAATACAAAATGGTATAGATATCAACAAGGATTAACTCAAGAAGAATATGCAAATATAACCAAATTTAAAATGGCTTATATCAGTACTATTGAAAATGGTGATGCTAATTTAACTTGCAAAAACATAGACTTTATTGCTAAATCATTTGGAATTAAAGTTGAGTTATTATTCAAAGAAGATACTGCAATTAAAGCAAAAAAATTGCCTGCTAGAGTTGATATGTATAATAAATAAAATTTTTTTAAACTATTGAAAGAACAAAAACTCCTTTACGGAGTTTTTATCAATTAGAACATATTTGTTCCATTATTTTTTAAATTTTAAACCTTTCATTTTGTCATCATTAAATCTAATATATTCTCTAATAAAAATATTAACAGATTCTAATAAATATTTTTTTCTCTCATATCCTTGCAAATCTAATCCATTTACTTTTGATATCATAAATTCTTTGATTAATTTATTATTATTATAAAAATCTTTTATTTCTATTTCAAAATCATTACAATATTTTTCTATCTCTCCTAATTCGTCTGTATTAAATAAATATATATAATCTTCATTTAGTCCATTTATGGAATATATAGGAATATAATTATTTTTATAATTAAAATAGCGAGAAGCTTCCAAGCCAATATATTCTATATTATCTGGAATTTTATATGATATATTTGAATATTGCAAAATATTATGAACAGTAAAATAATCGGCAAATATTATACATTTATTATAATCAATATCATTATTTTCAAAATAGGACAAAATATCACAATCTACTAGAACAGATTTCTTCTCTAATAAATTTGAATACTTACTTTCTTCAGAATTAATAAATGCATTAGCAAATCCATCTTCAAAATTTGTCCATACAATAGCTCTATCATTTGGCATTTTTGATAAAAAATACGTTTTGTCAACTAAATTATTTAGTCCAATATAATTTATTCCCTTTTTTCGATGTTTAACTATTTTAACATTATTAGTATTAACAAAAATTTTATATAGTTCGGCATTATTATAATAATTTTCTATAAATTTATTTTTAAACAACTCAATTTTTTCCAAACTAATAGGTGTATTTCTAATATATTGTTTCTCTTCATCATCAATATCTGAAACTAATTTTTTGACTTTATCTACTAAATCTTTATTATTCAATTTTTCAAATTCTTTAATTAATATATCAGCATGAATACTTAGAGGATAACTAATTGGCAATTTAATATTAGAACTATTTCTTCTATCGAGTAACAAACAATATAAGTGTATTAGATATGAAGATGTATTAACATTCCACACCCCGTCTGATTCATCTAAATCATGATCTTCTAATAAATCCCAAGAATATGTTTTATCATTGTAGTCTTTATGAATAGTTTCCAGCAAAATATTTGTAAGTTCATCAATATTATAATTTTTATACACATTTAAAATATCTGTAATATCTTTATTATTTTCTTCCCATTTATTTATTACATAAGATAAAGTTGCAAAATAATTACAATTATAATTTGCTAAAATTTCTTTATATATTTTTGTCATCTTTATATTAGCTTCATTTTCACTATATTGTAATTGTTCTAATTTATCATCTATATCACTAATAAATTTAAAAATCTTTCGTAAATATTGGAAAAAATATTTATCATTTTTCTTGCTAAGATCAAATAAGATACTGCTAATTGTTTTATTACATACGAGTAACACATCTTTACAAAATTCCATATTATCCAAATTTATGTCATATTCAACTAAACCAATAAATTCAAATAATTCTAATTTTATTTTTCCATATGAATGTTCCTTTTCGGTTAATTTTAAAGATTGAAAGTTTAAATAATTGTATAAATTGTCCAAGTATTGAATAGACAACAATTCATTATTTTTATATGAATAAAGTATCATACTATATAGAAAATTTGTTAATTCGTTCATTAGATAAGCATTGTCTTGTTTTAAAATGACTCGAGAATAATCTATAATATCATCTCTTATTAGTTTTAATATCTCATATGCACGTGGTTCATAAAAGGAATGAGTCTGTCCATAAGCTATATCATATGAATAATCCCCAATGTTTGCTCTAATACCCTTGATATAATCTTTATAAATATCTAGATACTTATTTAAATTATTTGATAATAAAGTTGCAGACGAGTCATTAATTGATTTAATACAATCATTTTGTAAATATTCATAATTTGCTTTTATATAAAAGTGATTATTACTTTCCGACGTTATATATATTTTTTCTGAAAGTAAATCCATAATTTCTTGAATTTGTTGTTTATAATTATAATCATAATAAATTGTTATGCAACTTCTATCTTTTTGAATAGTAGCTCCTATATCAAGTAATCCAATAACTATTTTTGGCCTTATGTTTTCTTCTTTATTTATGTCATCATTTAAATTATTTTTTTCAATATAATCTTTATTAGCAATCTTTAGTTTTTTAATGATTTTATCTATAATTTTATAATTATATTGCTCTATTTTTCTTAAATCATGAACTGGATAAATATTTATCTTCTTATAATCGTATGTATTAATATAATCATATCTTTCAACTTTTATTCCATAGTTTAGATATTGTCCAATAATATTAGTATTATCAAAGTGTTTTATTTGATCTTGCAAATCGTCATTAACAATTTCATATCTAGTTTCGCCAATTTTCTCTTTTTCATATCTTAAATCCGATAGTAATTTAAAAGACTTGTAATACATATAAAGAATAAAACAAATTGACAGAAAACAAGTAAATATAAAATAATATTGTTCATTTAAAATTGTCAATATAGATAAATTAACACAAAAATAGATTACGAAGGGAAACATCATAGTATTCTTTAAATAGGTTTCCACTACTATATAATCTTGCTTATGATTTATCTTTTCTATTAACATAATTGCTAATGGTAACACTAAACTTAATATGCAAGAATAAATTGTTAAATAATCTATATCTGCAATAAAATTTAAATGTATATCTAATAAAGTAGGTATTGTATTTCTTATTAATTTAAACATTATAGAAAATATAATACTGATGAGCGAAATATATACTATGTTTTTAATCTCTATTTTGTATATATTCTTACATATAGTTCTAATTTTGTTTTTTAATTTATTTCTTAATTTATATATTATTATCATAAAACAGAATATAGATAACAATAATATGATACGGATATAGTTAAGCCTTATAAAAGCAATTAATGCTTCTACTATATTTTTAATTAGTTTTATTAAATTTTTCAAAGTGGCCACCTCTTAAGTGAATATTTTACCACAAATTGCTATTTTTTCCGAGACATTCAAAATAATTTGTGCTAAAATATCAATAGAGATTGATATTTTATGTATCAAATCGTTATGAGTGAAAAAGTTGTAGATATCTTCCACAATCGCTCCAAATTTGAAATAATATCGGTCTTATAAAGGCTGATTTTTTTTATTATTCCACGTTATCAGTTGGAAAGCTAAACAATTTATTATTTTTATAATATAAATTTTCCATAATATCATCAAATAATCCATACCATTTTATTTGCACATTATGACGAGTATTTTCATATCTTTTGTTATAATTTAAACATCTATTTTGAGGCTGAACAAATAAATTACTAAAATGAACCCCTGTTGAATAATTTTTTTGCTTTCTTAATAAAACTTCTATGATATCTTTTCTACTTAACCATAAAAAGTCATTTACACTACCATAAACAATAGCGTCGATTTTGAAATCAGAATTATTGCCTTGTATTACAAAACGATTTATAGCTTTTTTTAATAATTCGACATTATTTAATTCTTGATTTATTTTATCTATTTCCTTTTGATGACATTTTTTATAATCCACAACCCCTATTCTTTGTATTCCACTTCCATTAGTAATTTTAGATTTTATGTGTTATCTTCCTCACTATAGTTGATTGCTAATTCAATAATTTTATCGATTAATAACATGTTTTTTCCTATTTGTTTTACAAAATCATCACCTAAAGAAAATTTTATATCACGAATAGCCAATTGAACATAATCTTCATCAATTTCAAACAATTCCAAATAATTTAGAATAATATCTTCTATAAAATAAAAATTATAACTTTTTAATAATAAATAAATTTTATTAAAATTTTCTTCATTTAATAAATTTATATAGTCTTCTTCATAATTACTGTATACTAAATCTAAATAAGTGGAATTTAAATACTTTTCTAAAAACATATTAAACACCCTTACCCTTTTGATTTTTGATATAATATTCACTTATTAATTCTTCAAGTGATATGCCATATTTTTCTTTCATGTCTGAACTACTCATAGAAAATATATCCATTAATAAGCCATTTTCATCTACTATAGGAATATTATTTGAATTAAGAAATTCAATTTTAGATTGTAGTTCTTGAATTGAAATATGATTAAGGATAGATTTGTTTTTAATTCTATCTATTCCTTGTTGTATACAAACATCTAATATTTGAGAGTTATTTTTCTTTATATTCCATATCATTCCTATACTTAAAAGCCATTTCCCTTTTTCACTCTCTGGATTTGCATGAACTCTTTGATTATTTATCCAAATTCCTAGTTTTGTACCATTCTCATCGTAGGTAAATCCATCATTCGTTTTAAAATTGTAAGGAATTTCTAAATTTCCATATTTTTCATAATAGTTTTTTGCTAATTCATAATTTTTTTGCCAATTTTTGTCGCGAGGATTTAAAATAAAACCTTTAGATTGTAATAATTGTTGTTTTTCTTTAGATAACTTTAAAAAAATTTTTCTTTGATTCCTTATCCAAGCGCCAAGTTTTATACCATTCTCATCATAAGTATAGCCATCATTTGTTTTAAAATTTTTAGGTATTAATAAATTGCCATAATGCTCATAATATATTTTGGCAAATTCATAATTTTTTTGCCAATTTTCTTCATTTACATTTAATATAAATCTTATAGATTGTAATAATTGTTGTTTCTCTTTAGATAAATCTAAAAAGCGTAGTCGTTGATTCCTTATCCAAGCGCCAAGTTTTATTCCATTTTCATCGTAGTCAAATCCATCATTCGTTTTAAAATTTTGAGGAATTTCTAAATTTCCATGTGTTTCATAGTAGTTTTTTGCTAATTCATAATTTTTTTGCCAACTTTTATCGCGAAGATTTAATATAAATCCCATAGATTGTAATAATTGTTGTTTCTCTTTAGATAAATCTGAAAAATTCATTCTTTGTCTACTTATCCAAGTGCCAAGTTTTATGCCATTCTCATCATAGGTAAATCCATCATTCGTTCTAAAATTTTGAGGAATTTCTAAATTACCATAATGATTATAATATATTTTTGCTAATTCATGCATTTTCATCCATTGATCATCATAAACATTTAACACAAAACCTATTTTTTGTAATAATTGTTGTTTCTCTTTAGATAAATCTGAAAAGTTTATTCGTTGATTCCTTATCCAAACGCCAAGTTTTATACCATTCTCATCATAGGTAAATCCGTCATTCGTTTTAAAATTTTGAGGAATTTCTAAATTTCCATGTGTTTCATAGTAGTTTTTTGCTAATTCATAATAATCTTCCCATGTCATTGTTAATCTATCATTAACATATTTTAACATTTCAAATAAATTTTGATTTTCCATTTCGATATCAAATGATGCATCTCTTATTTTTATATCTCTATGATTATCTAATCCTCTACTTTGTTTGTCTTTAATACGATTTTTTAAATTGTTTTCAAGTTCTTTAATAAAATCATAATTATTAGTTAAATCAATTACGACTGGGGCAATTAATTTTTCGATTAACTCTTCTTTAGACGTATTTTCTTTAATAAGAATATCTCTTTTTTTACACATTTCTATTAATTCTTCTATTGAATGTTTTTCTAATTTAAGAAACATATCTTTAGTATTTCCACGAACAGCTAGTGCTCTACCTAATTGTTCAAAATAGACAATATCTGATGTTGTTCCACGCCCCATTATTACACCATCAATATTAGGTGCATGAATTCCTTCGTTATATTGATTTATGGCAAACATTATGCGAAGTTTATTATCAATTTTTTCACCGTCCAGTGTAACATCATCATAAAAAGCATCACGATTTAGCTTGCCCTCTTCACCCATATCACTTGTTGATGTGTAAAAAATTATATCTTCTTCTGAAACAAATTGTTTAAACCATTCAAGTGCTTGTTTCTTTATTGTTTCAATATCATTAGTTCCTTCTTCTACAACTGGTGGACAAAAATAAATATATTTTCCATTTGGTTTAATACTTTTTCTTAAAATAGCAGGAATACTTGGAGCTTCATGAATTCTTCTTTTAACATCAGATAAAATAGACATATATTCCTGATATTCTTTTTTAGAAGCATCTAGTCTTTGTACTCTTTCCTCTAATTTACTTTCCAACTCGTATAAATTAGTATAAGCACTTTTATATATAGGTTTAGGGAGCACCCCATCTATCATGGCATCACACAAATCATATCTACTTTCTATCTTACCTGAGAATAATTCATCGGTATCAGGATTAGCCATATCTCTTTCATAAGAGGTTCCTCTATCCCTTACCGTATAAGCTGTCATACCAAATATTTTTATTTCAGGATGAGTTTCGATCATAGTATTAATTCTTGCTCCCCAAATAGGTGCTCCAATATGATGAAATTCATCTAAAACTAATAAATCACAATTTATATCTCGGATTTCATCTTTTGATAAAGATACAAAACTTTGATATGTTCTAAACTCTAAATTTGGAAAATCTTTTTTTAAATCTAAATTTGGATTATCTTCTATTATCTTTTTTATATGTTCAATAATTCCGTTTGATGGGACTACATAAACTATTTTTTTATCTTTATTATCGTAAGCAAGTTGAAGTGCATTATAGGATTTACCCGTTCCTGTTGCATGGACAATTCCAACGACATCTTCGCCAGTTTCAAATGCAGATTTTATCTTTTTATAACTATCAGCATTATGATCGTATAAACCAACTGTTTGAAATTCATTATTATTCATAACTATCACCATCAATAGCTTCGATATCGATAAAATGCTTACCTGATATATCTTGTTCTATAATTAAAACTTTATCATTTTTCATTATTTTGGCATTAATTTCATTTGACTCTAATACTATGTCCTTTATACCACCATCAGTCATTACTTTAAAGCCAATATTAGTTCTATCCATAACATCCAATAATCCACCATTTTTATATTGTTCTGGAATATATACTTCCACTACTTTCCCAATTGTTTTAGTCACTTTTTTCACTTCCTTTATTTAAAAAGCTATAACTTTGCTTTTCTAAAACAGTCGCTAATTTAACTTTAAATTAATTTCTTGAGCCTTCAATAATATCGATAATTTCAAATCTCCAATTACTAAATTCATTATACTATAATTCTAAGTGTTTTCCTAATAATATTCCTAATAAAACTTTATCTATTTACCAAAAAATAGTAAAATTTTTATAGGGAAGATAAAATTTTATGTTTTTAAAGAAATATTAATAATTAATTATAAACTATTTAGCAAAGAATTTAATTTAGATAACTTTAATATTTGAAAATTGACATAATCAAGCAAAAAAACGATTTGAATTAATTTTTTTCAAATCATTTTCTACTCAAAACTTTACTAATTGGCTGAGCGTTTAATTGTTCTTGTATGATATTAACTTTATTTTCATTTATTTGTTTACAATATTCTCCTAAATTGCGTAATTTTTGTAAAAGTTCATATCTTGCTCTTTTTAGATTAACCTCCTCTACATTTACTGCAACAACTTTATTAGAAGCATTAAAATCAACATCATTATAAATAACTATAGGAGCTTGAACATCACCAGTAAAATCATTATTCTTATTATCTATTATTATCCCATTATCTGATTTAAGTATAGTATCACTTGACTTAATACTTTCAGAATCTAAGTAAACTTCAGGTCCTGTGATTGTAGAATTTACTAAAGAAATTTTTTGGGCACTTATACTTATTTGCCCTTGGCTGTCAGCACATAAATTTGAATTTATTATATTTACTTTATTTGCTGAAACATTTATTCCAAACCTAGTATTGCCATATATTGAATCATAACTATTAACAAATTCATCATTTATAATTGTTAATTCATCAATATGACCAAATAAAAATGTATTTCCAAATCTAAAGAAATCGCTATAATTAATATATTTATTATTTTCGAAAGTTACATTGGAAGCATTAAATACTTGAAGACCATTTTTAAAAGTACAATTTTTAAATATAATATTACTAAAATAAGAGGATAATCCTGTGAAATCAGCAAATACAATACCATCAAAAACAAAATAAACTGGTTTGTTTAATTTATATTTTTCTATTAACTTTCTAGATTCTTCAACGTAAGTATTCATACCATAACACTTAAGTCTCTTAAATGATGTTTGGCAATTCTTAGCTACTAATTTTTGAGTAACATAAATAATTATTTTATCATTTTCTTCAACTATTTTACCTAATTTTCCAACAACACTTTTTAAATAATTTTGTCTAGCTATATTATTATAAGTTTTAAATCTAATTTTTTTTCTTAAATTTTCAATTATTTTACTCATTAAATATTCAACTCCCCTTGAATTTGCTGATTATTGTACCATAAAAATTTATTATTGGCAAATCTTATAATATCATAGTATTTTTAAATTCATTAATTAAATTATTTTTCTTAATTACTCCAATTTAAATAATATTCGCCTATATAGAGATTGATTTTTTAATGCAATAAAAATATATAATGTCTATTACTAGAATAAAATATTTATTAAAATATGTAAAAAACTATGATTGTAAATATTATCGTAGTTATAAATACACTTTTAATCCTTGTTATTCAAAAAAATTAATATTTTTTTATTCTGTATATCTTATTTGTAAATTTAAAGTAAAATATATTTTACCATCTTTCTCAAATAATTCTAACATTTTATATCGCTTAGTATCAGGAGAATCAAATTTTGTTTTATTAATCAAGTACTTTCTAACTTCATTACTATAATAAACTAAATCTAATAGCACTACTGAACCATTCTTTTTAACTAATAGAATTCCACCATTTACATCTTTTATACCATTCCATTTTTTACTAGGAAAAAAACCAAAACTAATGCTTTCCAAAAAATCACCTAATTTTTTTAATGCAAAAGTTTCATCATCAAATTCAGAAGACATTAAAAATAACGATTTTAAATTTTTAGTACGTTTTTCATAGGAATTAAGTAAAGCATCTCCAAGGTAATTTGGCATATTACTATCAATAAGTTTTAAATTATATTCAAAATTAGCGTTTTGCACTTTTACGAATTTAATATTTCCATTTAGTTTTCTTATCATTTTTATCCTATCAAGTAATTTAGTTCTTGTATTTATAGAATTAATTTTAAACATATCTTCTTTAGATATTCCATTAACTTCATAAATAAAATTTGTTTGGCTACTAGCATTTAAAATAGTTGCAGGGTTCCCTAAACTTGATTTAACACTATATTTTAATTCTTTTTCTTTTCCAAGTCTTTTATCTAAAACAACGGATTGTAAATCTGCTTTTGAATAGGAAGAAGCCTTTAATAAACCAGCTGGAGTCATTTTAGATAATATTTTATTTGAGTCAGCAATTTCAAAAGCTCCACTACCATTTATAGAATGAATAATTCCATTAAATATTAATTTTTTATTAAAAGCGATTTCTTCTTTCGAAATAAGTTGTTTAAAATCATTATTAAAATAGACTTGTACACTCCTATCATTTTTCAGAACATACGTAATAAAGTTCTTTTTTTCTTGAACTGACAAATTTTTAACGCTATATAACTTATTTGTTATTTCCTCTAAGTTAGCATCTACAATATTTAAGTTTGGATCATCTAATAGATACAAAATTACATATAACTCAGACCATTCTCCTTTATTCATTGCCATAAAAATCATCCAACCTTTCTACCATATATTTTGCCATTTCATATATTACAGGAATAGAAACTGAATTTCCAAACAATTTGTATTGTTGAGTATCACTTATTCCTTTAGGAAAAGAAAACGTATCTACACCATTTTCAATAAAAGCGTAATTTATAAATCCTTGTAATTTTCCCCATTCACGAGGAGTCATATTTCTTATTCCTTCCGAATTAATTGGATTGTTTTTACCAACAAGTAAATTATCATATTCTTTATGATGTTGTCTAATTAAATTTCTTTCTTTTCCAGAACCTCCAGTTGCCATTATTGTATTTGAAATAGGATTATCTCCTTCATTTACTATTATATAGCCAAATCCTGATTTAACTGCAGAATGATTATTTTTATGATTTTTTAATGTGATCAATAATTTTTCTGATAAATAATATTTTGGATCTACGTTATTATCCAATACATCATATAAAGTTTTATATATTTTTTTATCAGAATGCTCAGGTAAATTAGGAAAAATATAATTATCAGGAATAATATCTTTTTTAAATCCCATTAAAAAAACTCTTGCTCTTTTTTGAGGAATTCCAAAATCTTTTGTAGTTCTAACTAAATTATTCGAAGAGTAAATGGGAGTTTCTCCACAAAAATCAACTCCAACTATTTTATAATCCAAATCATTTAAAATTTTAGTTATGGTTTTAAAAGTATTTCCTTTGTCATGTTTTAATAAACCTTCAACATTTTCCAACATAAAAGCTTTTGGATGTGTCATTTTAATTATATCGGCAATATCAAAAAATAACGATCCTCTCTTTTCATCATCAAAACCTTTTTGAAGTCCTGCAATTGAAAATGCTTGGCATGGAAATCCCCCTAGTAGAATATCATAATCTGTTTTTTTTACTTTTCTTTTGAACTCATCTGAAGTAACGTCATTATAGGAATCCTCTCCATAAAGATGTTTATAAGTAAGACAGGCATATTTATCAATATCAGCCGATAAAACATTCTTAAACCTTCCTGTCATTTCAAACCCTTTTCTAATCCCACCTAAGCCTGAAAATAAATCTATCGTTTTATATACTTTACTCATGTGTAATCACCAAATCATATAATGATTATAACACATTTTTTAAAACTTTATTTATTATATTCTATCAAAGGTACTCTAAAATCTTTTTTTAGATACTTAATTTTTGTCCATAGATTATCTAATTTTTTGAATAATAATATTAACTGCTTGACTAGCAAAAGATGATTCAGTAGCTAAACTTTCTTGGCTAGGGCTATCAATAACGATAGGATATTTTCCAGTATTTACAATTTCAAACCATTCATTCGAATAGGTTAAATTAATATATCCTGTTGCAACTAATAAGCTTGGTGTTTTAGTATTTCCGATAATAGAATTTCCCACATAAATTGTTGGTTCTTCTCTTCCTAATTTTTTTAAACCAACAGAAATAACGTTATAGCCTGGCTGAGCACTTACTTCTGTAGTTGTTCTTGCTTGAATAAACATATCGATACGATAAATTCCTGGATGATAAAATGTTAAACTATTATTGACATTACTAAAGTAAAAGTTATCGTTCATATCTAAGATCTCATTGGCAATAGGAATAGAGTATCCTGATGGTACAATCGTTCCACCAATATCTAGGTCTTCATTTGTTGTAACAAACATTGCTGTAGGAATTTCTAATGGTCCTGGTATTCCTTGAGGTCCTTGCTCTCCCTTAGGTCCTTGAACTCCTTGCATTCCTCTTTCGCCTTGCAATCCTTTTTCGCCTTGAGGCCCTTCTTTTCCTTGAATACCTTGTGGCCCTATTTCCCCTCTTGGACCGACCTCTCCTTTTGGTCCAGTCGGTCCTATTTTTCCTTCTGGTCCTTGTTTTCCTTCTGGGCCTCTAATCAACCCAACATTTTGCCAAGTTCCTGTTTCTTTTGACCAAACATATAAATATTCTCCTACCAAATAAGAATTTCCTGGCTCTCCTGTTTTATGAGCATTTTCTAATTCTGAAAAAGAATCAAAATATCCTAAAATTGTTACGCTTGTTCCATCATTTCCTTTTGGTCCAGTAGGACCAATATCACCTTTTTCTCCAGGTATTCCTTGAGGTCCAGTCGGTCCCATTTTCCCTTCTGGTCCTTCTATTCCTTGTTCTCCTTGCGGTCCTTGAGGCCCAACATTTCCTTGAGGTCCTACCTCACCTTGTGGTCCCATTTTTCCTTCAGGTCCTCGCATCGTACCAATATCAAACCAGCATGAATTCATAGAAGACCAAATGTATAGATCATCTCCGACTACATAAGCATCTCCACAATTTCCAGTTGGATAAGTGGCTTTTAACTCTTCTAAAGTATTAAAAGAACCTAAAATATTTGTGGCAGAAGCAGTCTTTCCTTCTGGTCCCGTGGGTCCTGTTGGTCCAGTAATACTTCTAGTACCAACATAATAAACTTGACTTAACTTCATTCTTTCTTGTTCCTTATATACTTTATTTAAGGCCCTATCGTATGCACTCATATAAAGTTCCTCCTTAAGATATACTATGAAAAAACAAAAAATGCATAAATAACATAAGTTTAGAAAAAATGCATAAAATGAAATAGTCAATGTTTTTTTATTAAATAAAGAGAAAATTTGACAAATTTATGTAAACCTGCTATAATGTATACAGTGTGGTGCATTATTCTAGTCACCTCAATAATATGAAGATAGGGCTAAAAATCTATCAATTGTGTGAAAAGCACTTTATATATTCTGCTTTCTTCGCCCAGAGGAGGGTGGATATATAATTTAAGATTTAAGGAAAGTTATAACGGCATATAACCAACCTCCTTTTATTGATGCGAGATTCAAAAAACACATGTCGTGCGTGGTAATATGGGATAACAAAATTTGAAAATATTATTGCAAAAGCGAATAAGTATTATAGATGGGTGTTTGGGAAAACCTCTAGGGTGTTAACATCACAAAGATTAAAGTGCGGACTAAGTGGCAATCGAGTAATTAAATTGGCGACAATTAATTATTTTCCATAATGAGAAATCACCAAAGGGTAACCAATGGCGAGAAAATAGAGAAATTCGACTCGACCTAAGCCGTAAAATTAATTTGTGAGAAACCACTTTTAAATTGTATATTAAAAAGTTCTTCGGAACTTTTTTTATAATAAAGTGAGGTTACTATGAAAAACAAATGGGTTATAGAAGTCTTTATCATTTCCTTTCTATTGTCTGCTATCTTTAGTGGATTTTCTGCTTATCTCTCCGATTTAAATGTCATTGTATTAATAATTGTTTTATTTTTAGTTATTAGTATCGGCATATTATTTGATATGGTTGGAGTTGCTACTTTAACCGCAAAAGAAGCACCTTTTCATGCTAGAAATTCCAAGAAAATGAAAGAAGCTTCTGTTTGTATCTATTTATTAAAAAATAGTACTAAAATATCAAGTATTTGTAATGATATTGTTGGAGATATCTGCGGAATCATTAGCGGAAGTCTAGGAGCCACATTAACTTTATATCTCTCTTTAAAAATGAAAATGCCTTTACTTATGGCTACAATATTAATTACATCTCTTATTTCTGCTTTAACTGTAGGAGGTAAAGCGTACTTTAAAACTATTGCAATGAAAAAAAGTGATACTATTGTTTTAATAGCAGGAAAAGTCGTACATCTTTTTAAAAGAAACTAATTGTCAAGAATGAGACAAAAACATTTAAAATAAAAAATAGTAATTAAAAATCAATACAAAATATTTAAAAAGTATTGTTTTTTTATTTTAATCCACTTTTTATTTTCAAAAGAAGTTCTTTATGTTACAATAGCTTTAAGAAAATAGAAGTGGAGTTGTTATGAAAAATAAGAAAATTATAATTATAGGATTCATAACTATATTTTTTTTACTTTTAGGTACCCTAACAATAGGTACTATAAGTAAATATGTTTATAATACCCCTGTAGAAAAGGAGCAAATACCAGAGAAATCCGAAACTTTTACGGAAGAGAAAAAAAAAGAATATGATGTTTCCTTAGTAATGGTTGGAGATGCTTTATACCATTCAGGCGTTTATAAAGATGGTTTACAAAGTGATGGAACGTATAACTTTGATAGCCAACTTGCAGATGTTACCCCTATTATTAAAAATTATGATCTAGCCTACTACAACCAAGAAACCATTTTAGGAGGAACCGAACTCGGTTTATCCAACTATCCGAGATTCAATTCTCCACAAGAAGTAGGAGACGCTTTTTTAAAAGCTGGATTTAATTTAGTAAGTCTTGCCACCAACCACACTATGGATAGAGGAGAAAAAGCTATTTTAAATTCTGTAAATTATTGGAGAGAAAAAGAAAATGTATTAACAGCAGGAAGTTATGATTCTTTTGAAGATCGAGCAAGAAGCCATATTGGTGAAAAAAATGGTATTACCTATGCCTTCTTATCTTACACGTATGGAACAAATGGTATTCCTGTACCAGAGGGAAAAGAATATTTAGTAAACTTATTTGACAAAGAAACGGTTAAAAAAGATATTGAAGAAGTAAGAGATAAAGTAGATATTGTAATGGTGGCTATGCACTGGGGAGTTGAATATACCCACACACCAACGAAAGAACAAAGAGACCAAGCACAGTTTTTAGCTGATTTAGGTGTTGATATTATCATTGGTTCTCACCCTCACGTAATTGAACCTATTGAACATATTGGAAAAACGGTAGTCATTTACTCTTTAGGCAACTTTATTTCTGGACAAGATGGTTTGATGAAACGTATTGGTTTACTTGCTTCCTTAGATATTCATAAAGTTGTAGAAAATGATACAACAACGATTAGTATTGATAACGTAAGAGGAGATTTGCTTTACACATACCATAATGGTGGATATCGTAAATTTAGGGTCATTCCATTCTATAAATTAACAAATGATTTACTACCAAATTATCAAAGTATTCAAAAAGAATATGAAGCTATTCTAAATAAAAACGATGACACGATCAAAGTTGGAACAAGAACTATTGAAGAAGAAGCAAGCGTATAAAAAGTACATTTGGTGATGTACTTTTTTATTGTCTTAATCTTTCTTTAATTTTAAAACAGACTCATCTTTTCTTTTGGGAATATACCCGTTTTTGTATTTTTAAAATATTTGGACATGTTATGAGACAAGCGTCTTTCACGTCTTTTCAATAACCATTTAAACCACCTAAGAATAATATAACATAATTTAAGTATAATTTTAAAAATATTATATGTATTATTAATAACTTTATATTGTTGTAGAAAAATGATATAGTTTATGATAGGGGGGTGAAAAACATGGCAAGTTCAACTAGTACTATAAATGTACAAGTGGATACAAAAACTAAAAAGGAAGCAGTTAAAATCTTAAAAGGCCTAGGCTTAAATATGAGTACTTTTATTAATATGGCACTAATACAAGTCGTAAAGAGAAATGACATTCCTTTTGAAGTAGAAAATCCAAAACCTAGTAAAGAACTTTTGGAGGCACTAAAAGAAGGTGAAGATATTCTAAACGGAAAAATTAAAACCAAAAAATATCATAATGCTAAAGAGTTAATTGAAGATTTAGAAGATAAATCTTAACACAAAAAATAAAGCAATCCGTTTTTTTAATCTCGCTACTATAACATAATTTCTACAACTTAAGTATACAATAATAGTAGAAAGGATTTATTATGAAACAATGGATTAAAAATTTATTTTACTTATTTTTTCCTCTACTCATTGGAGGGATTGTTGGGTTTCTTATAAAAGATGCGATTGACTATACCTCTTTAGTAAGACCTCCTCTTGCTCCACCAAAACTATTATTCCCAATTGCTTGGACTATCATTTATTTATTAATGGGTATTTCCTACTATCTATTTAAAAAAGAGGATAATGATGAAGTAACGAGTGTCATTTATTACTTACAATTATTTGTAAATGCTTTATGGAGTATCATCTTCTTCTTACTAAAATGGCGTTTTGTAGCTATTGTATGGATTCTACTTCTTGATTTACTAGTACTTTTATTAATCTACTTATTTAATCAAAGAAAAAAGATAAGCGCCCTTTTAAATATCCCTTATCTTTTATGGATACTCTTTGCAACTTATCTAACCATTGGCATCTTTATCTTAAACTAAACTTCTTTATGAAGTTTTTTTAATGCTTTAATATAGAAAAATAAAATAATGATAGAACATAAGAATCCTGTAAAAACATCACTAAAATAATGAACACCCACATAAATTCTACTAAAACCAACAAGTAGTATTAAAAGACTTAAAAGCGTAATACCCATAACTTTCCAAGACTTTTGTACCTTACTTTTATAAAGCATATAAATCAAGAATCCATAAAAGGTCATCGTTGCCATAGCATGTCCACTTGGAAAACTATACGTATTTTCATACGCTAAATTAAGAGTAGCCATTAAAGCAGGTCTTGGTCTTCTAAAGATAATTTTTAAAACATTATTTAAAATCGTAGAAATAATAATGGCTCCATATAAATCGAGTAATTGCTTTTTATTCTTGTAAATAATAAGAAACAAAACGCAAAGGCCTACAATCACAGCAGTACTCCCAAACTTCGTAATAACTAAGAGAATACTTGTTAACCAGTTTGTACGAATGATATGGTCATAGACAAAGGTATCCACCACACCAAAACGATTTGTTCCCACCAAAAACATATTCACAAGTACAATCAAAATTGGTGCGATAATCCAATAGTCTTTTTTAGAATTCATCTACATTTCCTCCTCGTTCATAAAAAAGATTTCATACCATTTTAAAAAGGAATAAAT
>CANRBV010000024.1 GCA_947628965.1 uncultured Bacilli bacterium
AAAGGAAGATTTTTTCTACTCATAGCTAGAAGCCTTTAGAACCCCCTGTAAAACAGGGGGTTTTCGTTACACAATAATAAAAAATCAACCTTTTACAGTTGATTTTTAGTGCAATGATTTTATCCGTCCAAATTCCATGTACCGCTTTCATCTTCAGTTAAGGCAACATTAGGTTTTAATTTAACCACTGCCAGTACTAACCTAGTATTTTCCGTTTCATTCCCATCAGAAGTGAATAACCTTCGCGTTCCAACTGAAACTTGATCAATTTTGTTCCAACCAAGAGTCAATTGAAAGAAAGTAAAATAAGCCCCAAAGTGATTTTCATTAGTAACTTTGGTGTTAGCATTGACAGCGGTATTAGCAAGCGCAATGCCACTGTCTGTACCCGTCAATCGTCGTAAAGAGACTGAGCCAAATAGGTTTTCAATCCTATCACTTACTGGAGTATGGTAACTATAATTTAGGGTGCTGGTCTCGTAACCATCGGGTCCATACACATAATTGTAGCCACTGTTCGCGATGGAAATCGTAGAATTTCCATTTCCTAGTTTGCTTCCATCTACATATTCGAAAGATGTTGCATCTGTTGTTAATGATTGTCCATTTGAACATTCATATTCTAATTTTCCATCTTCATTTAATTTAAAGGTTACTTTTGCGCCATATTCCGATACGAAGCCTTTTCCAGTCTTGTCCACTTTTACTGGATTTTCCGGATTATAATCTGCAATTTTATTAATATCTTCTATTTTTAAGCTTCTTACACTTTCAGCACCTTCACCATTACCATATTCCTTGCATTCTTCATTTAACGTCGTTTCAAGGTTTAGAAAGCCGTTTTTACCTTTCAATGTAACAGTACTAACAGGATCCGAAGACATAAGCAACATTTGACCATTTTCTATTCCTAAGACTTTCCATGTTCCTTTATACTCTTCAACGCCATCTTCATAATTCACCGTATCGCCTATCTTTATATCATGTCCATACTTTTCTTTTATTTCTTTTTCAATTGAATATTCTCCAAAAGTTTCTGTTCCATTTACATTTCCTAATACTTTTGCCATTTCAAATTCATATCTTGATAATGCTGTTTCTTCATTTTTACTTGCTTTTTTTGTCTCCTTCGCTGCTTGTTGTGCTACTCTAAATATGCCATTTTCTCCAAGTGTTAAATTGATTGTTACTGCTGCGAGTATTAATAGCACTATTATCGTAATTACTAATGCTATTAATGTTATTCCGTGTATTTTTCCTTTTTTTGTTTTCTTTCATTTTCTTTCGTTCCTCCCTTTTTTCTTTTGTTCCATTTTATATTTTGCCTATTTCTTTTTTCAAGAGATTGGAGGACTATCGCTTATCATTTATCTACATAATAATTTGCTTTATGGTAAGCACTTACTAAAAAAGTAACCAATATCGGTAGTTTTTATTTACCTCTTTTGGTTACTTTCATTGTATCATTTTACCAAATACTTTATTGATTAATTAAAACAGCAAAGAACGATGCACCCAAATCTTTAGTAGTTCCCGAGAGTGATGTAAGTTTCGCATTTTGGTCCCAACCGCAATCTCCTCCTCTTAGAAAGCAAGGATATTTGTCCAAAACCTCTTTATATGGAAATGAGATGATTGCACTATACCAGCTTTTCCCAGTTTGACTTTGACTGACTTCCCAAATAGAATCACCTTTGACGTTCGCTTCGCTCGCCGTAATATATCCTCCAGTATAAGTTGTCCAGTAAGGCGTATTTTTTTGTCCGCGGATAACATTTAGGAAATCCATTACCTTCGGTGTAGTCATAAGTACAAGCTGCCACAAGGTTCCATAAGCCGCCATTCATATCATAGATACCAGTAATGTTACCTGTTGTACTTGCGCAGTGTTCTTTGTTCGTCCAATCATAAATATTGCCATTTTTTAGGAGTTCATCCAATGAGTCAGCTGATACACCACTTGAATTATTTCCAGTAATTCCTGTAACAGAAGTCCCCTCACGATACTTACTGTTAACCTTCACACAATTCTTAGATGAATTTTCTCCTACTCCAAACTTACTATAGGTTAAATAAGTAACGGCCCCCCATTCGCTATTTTTACATAAATGACTGTTCGTTTGAACGGAATCAAGTCCAAATTTGCTGCCCTTCGAAGTTATTGATCGACACATTTCGTAAGCTTGATCTGTAGTCCTTATAGCGGACAGTTGATTTGCTTTAAAGCTTGGAATTTCTGTATTGTATGAATTTGAAAACGTTACACCTGCCTCAAACTTTGCCATCCAAAATCCTAGGATTTCGCTATTCCATTCTCCATTTTTATATCCATTAGAACTTCCGTCGCAGAATGCTGGATGCACTATATAGACATCTTGGCCATTTATTAGTCCTTTGTTATCAAAATATTTATCTTGTATATTTTCATCTGTCGCTCGTACTATATTTTTACCATTTTCTGCTTCATCACTAGTTCCTTTTAAAAATACTACTTCTATGGTTCCACCTGCGGACCTATCATCAGCATTTGAATATTTTATTTTATATGCATACCTTGGTATCCATACCCATAAACTTCCATCTTTACTTTGTGCATTCGCCCATTTTTTATTTTCATAATCATACCAATTACTATCATATTGACCTACCTCGGTTATTGTACCATTGTCATTTATTACTACAGGGGTTAATCCGTCAGCTAGTTTTGGTGCATTTACTTTTTTACTTGCATTCCATCCTGTTCCTAATATACTTAATGTATCTTTTATTTCTGTATCATATACATCTAAGCTTGCTAGCTCTCTATTTTGTGCATTTGTGTAGTTTTTTGCTGCTATTTGTGCTATTGTAAATATTCCTCTTTCTCCTATTGTTAAATTGATTGTTACTGCTGCAAGTATTAATAGCACTATTATCGTTATTACTAATGCTATTAGAGTTATACCTTTTTCTCCTTTTCTTGCTAAAAAATTTTTCATTTTCTTTCGTTCCTCCCTTTTTTTGTTCCATTTTATATTTGGCCTATTTCTTTTTTCAATAGATTGGTGGACTATCGCTTATCATTTATCTACATAATAATTTGCTTTATGGTAAGCATTTACGCAAAATAATTATCCCACAGTACATAGCTGGGGGTTAACTCTAAAATTAAAATAACCAAAAGAGGTCTACCTCTTTTGGTTACTTTAATTTTATTATTGTAATTTTTACAATTTCAAAATTTCTTCCTTACTCAGTTTTGTTGTCTTTACAATAATTTCTATATCAAGCCTTTGCTTTTACGTTTTTTCTTTCCCATGTTTCGCGGTAATAGCTTATTTCTCTTACGGATTCGTCTCATAATATGGCGTTCAGTAATTTCGCTCATACTATCCTCGTTTCTACACCACAAAGTTTCTACTAAAAATATCATTAATAAAATTTTAATTAAACACTTCATCTTAAAATGTTACCAATACCGCTCTAAATCCAAATCCTTTAGATGAGAGTCCGTCACCACTATAGTAATCTGTCATACCAAACAACTGCGTGTCATCGTAATATCCTCCGCGAGTGGTGTATGGCAAATTGCTACTAATGAATCTAGACCTCCCACCATTCATACTCCAACTTTCTCCATGTGCGTTCGACGTCTCCCAGATACCTTCACCCAACCTATTTACGTTATTGTTCAAAACCCAGTTTCTGTATCCTTTATCGGCAAAATTTTGAACACTACCTTCTCTATCTGATAGTGCATAAATGGTAACATATTTTGAAGGTTTTTCCATATGAGATACCATTCTCGATGAAGATAATTCTGGTCCTGTATGGTCACTCAATACACCCGCGGTGTATTCAAGTAATCCACCTTGCATATCGTATACTCCAGTCAAATTTTTGGTTGTGCTTGTTGTCATGCCTTCGGGTGATGTCCAATTATATCCGTTTCCTTTTAATAAATCATTAAAATCTTTGTACTCTACGCCATTCGTTTTACTGGCACCCCCATATCCTGTAAACGCCGTTGTTGTGTACAGAGCATCTTTTACCTTTACGCTATCAGTTGTAGTCCTAGTAGTCCCACAAGCATACCACCCTAAATATGCAACTGCTCCCCATTCACTGTTCTTAGCCAGATGACTATCTACTTTACTTGTAAATCCATATGGATTGCCACTCGACGTTAATTTTTTACATAATTCAAAGGAATCCTCTATTGATATATTATTAAATGATGGTTTATTACTTTTAAATATTGGGTATTTTATTTTTGTGCCAGCAGGTATATTCGATTCTTCATAAAAATTAGTAACTGGTGGATTTCTGTATCCTACTGGAGAATCTGTTGCAGAAGATGGAACATGTCCATTTCCCGCATATGCAGCTTCAAATTTCGCCACCCAAAATCCGGGTATCTCTGCATCCCATCCTCCATTTACAAAATTGGTATTGCTTTCATCCGTGAATGCTGGATGTACTACATATTTGCCTTCGGTATTTTCACTATTTGCTCTAACTATGTCATTCTGTGTTACATCACTACCATCAACAGGTTCATTTGTTGTTCCTTTTAAAAATACTATTTCTATGTTCCCTGAAGGTATTCCAGAAGCTTGATCCTCAGTAAAATCTGTTTTCTTCTTACCATTGTCATAAGTTATCTTATACGCAAATCTTGGTATCCATACCCATAAACTTCCATCTGCGCTTTTTGCATTTGCCCATTGTTTTGTATTTTTATCATAGTTATACCAGCTCTCTTTTTGTATTTCTTCAGCATTTACATTTTGTACCACATCATTACCATTTCCACTAGCTAATTTTACAGGTGTTAATCCTGTATGTGATAAATTTGGACTATTTACTTTATTTTTCTCACTATAGCTTCCATTTAATACTGTTTGTCCATTTATTTCTGCTATTGTATCATCTAGTGTATATTCAAAATTTTCTATTCCAGCAAGTTCTTTATTTTGTGCCCCTGTGTAATTTCTTGCTGCTATTTGCGCTGTTGTAAATATTCCCCTTTCTCCTATCGTTAAATTAATTGTTACTCCGTGCTAGTATTAATAGCACTATTATTGTTATTACTAGCGCTATTAGCGTTATTCCTTTGTTTTCTTTCATTTTCTTTCGTTCCTCCCTTTTTTTGTTCCATTTTATATTTTGCCTATTTCTTTTTTCAATAGATTGGAGGACTATCGCTTATCATTTATCTACATAATAATTTGCTTTATGGTAAGCATTTACGCAAAAAAGTAACCATTATTGGTAGTTTTTATTTACCTCTTTTGGTTACTTTTATTTTATCATTTTTTTAACTAAATTATAATAAAAGACTCACACAGTCCCGCTTGCGCGGTCCTCCTCCCTTACTTATATATACAAAAAATAAGTAAACTCAAATTATATTACAACACATAAAGAACAATACGAAATGATTGAGCTATATAAGTACCACTAGCATTTTGCTTGCGAGTCGCGCAAGTACTATTATGCTGGAAGACTGAGTCTCCTTCTAGTTCATAATGACCGTATCATCTCATCATATTGACAGGCGTTTATTCAACGAAACTTCCCGACATATCCGCGATATTCTTCCTTCAATTGGAAACGACAAGCACCGCTCTGAAACCGCGAACGTTGGTAGGGTAGTAATCGCACGGACCGAATGCAAAAATACCAGCTTTTCCGCCGCTTGAGTACGATCCACCTCTATTCAAAAATGGCATTGCTGTATATATCATGTCTGCACCATCGCCGTCCCAAAAAGTATTCGAAGTAGCTTTATCCGTCAATTCCCACATACCTTCGCCTTTTCTATCTTTATTACTACCATTCTCATAATTTCCAGTGCTCGAATCTGTTGTTCCTGCCCTATAATAATAGGTCACATATTTATTGCTGTTTTCCCCACTACTATCTGTAGGCCACCACGATTTCGGGTCATTATCAAGTCTACCCGCAGTAAGTTCGCCGGCACCACCACTCATATCGTAAATTCCAGTTATATTCATTGTAGTACTGGCCTTCTTCCCGCTATCCGATGTCCAATTTCCATCTATATCATTCCCATCAAAGCCTGAATCCACCCAGGTTATTTCATTCTGTTTTTCTTCTGTTTCTGTAATACCAAATCCTGTAATTGAACATTCATCAAAGTAGACTTTTGATTTCGAGTTATTTACAGAAATTTCGACCCCATTAGTTCCTATTTGACTATAGCTTAAGTACGCCACTGCACCCCACTCACTATTTTTTGTCAAGTGACTGTTTACTCCATTCGTAAAACCATATGGATTGTTATTTGCTGTTAATTTTTTACATAACTCAAAACTATCCCTTGTTGAAATTCTGCCAAAACTTGGTCGATTAGCTGTAAATAAAGGAAAAACTATACGATCGCCCACGGCATATTCGCCATAATAATTTGTTGGAGTGTAGCTATCAGTCTTGTTAGGAGTACTTGTATACTGTACAGGGGACACAACGCAGTTCAATTTTCCCTTTGTACCTGCATATCCTGCCTCAAATTTTGCCATCCAAAATCCAGGTATTTCTGCATCCCATTCCCCATTTTTATATTCATTGAATCTTCCATCACAGAATGCTGGATGTACTATATATACATCTTGATTATCTATTTTTCCAGTAGTATCAAAATCTTTTCCATTCACTCCTTCATCATTTGCTCTTTTTATTGTTACATCACTTTGTTCTGCCTCATCACTTGTTCCTTTTAAAAATACTACTTCTATGGTTCCACCTGCGGACTTATCGCTAGCATTTGTATACTTTATTTTATATGCATACCTTGGTATCCATACCCATAAACTTCCATCTTTACTTTGTGCATTTGCCCATTTTTGATTTTCATAATCATACCAACTACTATCATATTGACTTACCTCGGTTATTGTTCCGTTATCGCTTATTACTACTGGTGTTAATCCGTCTGCTAGTTTTGGGGCATTTACTTTTTTGCTTGCATTCCATCCTGTTCCTAATATACTTAATGTATCTTTTATTTCTGTATCATATACATCTAAGCTTGCTAGCTCTCTATTTTGTGCATTTGTGTAGTTTCTTGCTGCTATTTGCGCTATTGTAAATATGCCTCTTTCTCCTATTGTTAAATTGATTGTTACTGCTGCAAGTATTAATAGCACTATTATGGTTATTACTAGCGCTATTAATGTTATTCCGTGCATTTTTCCTTTTTTTGTTTTCTTTCATTTTCTTTCGTTCCTCCCTTTTTTTGTTCCATTTTATATTTTGCCTATTTCTTTTTTCAATAGATTGGAGGACTATCGCTTATCATTTATCTACATAATAATTTGTTTTATGGTAAGCACTTACGCAAAAAAGTAACCATTATTGGTAGTTGTTACTCTACCTCTTTTGGTTACTTATATACATTACGCTACATTTATATCGAAGTTTTAGTTGTTCACAAGCACTGGACGGAAACCGATACCCCAAGAACATCTTCCATCGTTACAAGAGTATGCGAACATCCCTGCTGCACTTCCTCTTTCACACGTTCCTCCTCGAGTCTGGAATGGGCTAGTTTCACCAACGAATATGACTTTCTCTCCGCTCCAATTTTTACCATTTTCTTCAGTATAAGTTGATGTCTCCCATAGTGCCTCGCCTTTTCTCTTTTTATTGGTAACGTTATTGTACGTTTCTTCAGACGTCCTAATTCCTTCATACTTACTTTTATATTTGCTACTATTTGCATTATTTTCATCTTTCAATTTTCCACCATACAACCCGAAATTTCCTCCAGTTGACTTAGTGAAGTACCCAGTTGTCCATTCAGTCACGCCTCCACTCATATCATACACTCCGCTTACATTTCCGTTCGTGCTCGCGTCATCTCCCTCTGTAGTATTCCATGCCTTTCCAGCATTATGAGCAGTTACTAAATTTTCTAAATTCATACTCACTGCTCCTCCGGCCCCAATGTCTCCATATCCTGTGACTGCCCACACTCCTCCGTCTGAACCTCCTGCATTTGCACTATTTATCGCTACTTTCCCACTTTGGCCTACTCCATACTTACTATGCGATAAGTATGCTACTGCACCCCATTCACTATTTTTTATTAAATGACTATCTACATTTGTTAATTCGTATGGATTGTCTTGTGCTTTACTGTTACTAATTAGTTTGCATAACTCATATGCATCAGATATTCCTATATAATTAAAACTTGGTCTCCATGGCTGGAATGTTGGCCATGTGATCTGTGTACCTTTGGCTCTATCGTTATTCGAGTACACTGTGGTCAGTTCTACCTCACTATCTTTTGTCCAACTGTTAATTGTGCTATATGTTACTGGTGAATTTTTTGCCTTACTGTCGGTATTATTCTGTGCTCCTACATACCCTGCTTCAAATTTTGCTACCCAAAATCCGGGTATTTCTCTATCCCATCCTCCATTCGCAAAATTGGTACTGCTTTCATTTGTGAACGCTGGATGTACTATATATACATCACTTTCATCATCCCCTATTTCACTTGCTCTTTTTATTTTTATATTAGCACTATTTACTCCATCTGCTGTTGTTGGAGCTGGTCTATCTGTCGTTCCTTTTAAAAATACTATATCTATACTTCCCCCTTGGGATTTATCATCGTTATTTGTATAATTTATCTTATACGCAAACCTTGGTATCCATACCCATAAACTTCCATCTTTACTTTGTGCATTTGCCCATGTGTTTGCAGCTACTTTTCCATTTGCGGTTGTTTGATAATTATACCAAGCTGTATTGCCGTCTACCGTTGTTATATTTCCATCTGTACCTATAGTTACAGGCGTTAACCCTGTTCCTGCTGTTTGTGGCTCATTTACTTTCTTTTCTTCATTATATGGTGCCTCACTTACTCCATTTAGTGTATCTTCTAGCTCAAGTTCGAAGTGATCTAGTCCTGCTATTTCTCTATTTTGCGAATTGGTGTAATTTCTTGCTGCTATTTGCGCTGTTGTAAATATGCCTCTTTCCCCTAGTGTTAAATTAATTGTTACTCCGTGCTAGTATTAATAACACTATTATTGTTATTATTAACGCTATTAGCGTTATTCCCGCATTTTCCCTTTTTTTGTTTTCTTTCATTTTCTTTCGTTCCTCCCTATTTCTCTTTTGTTCCATTTTATATTTGGCCTATTTCTTTTTTCAATAGATTGGAGGACTATCACTTATCATTTATCTACATAATAATTTGCTTTATGGTAAGCACTTATGCAAAAAATAACCATTATTGGTAGTTTTTATTTTACCTCGTTTGGTTACTTTTATTTTATCATTTTTTTTACTAAATTATAATAAAAGACTCACGCAATCCCGCCTGCGCGGTCCATCTCCCTTACTTACTTATTTATATAAAAAATAATATGATGTGCTTTTCACACACCATATTTATGCATGATTAAGTTAAATAGAGAGTAACCCTAAATCCAACTCCCCAGTAACAATAATATCCGGCGTTTTTATGCCTATTACTGCATTGATTTCCTAATATCCCTAATCCTCTGTAATGGTGATCATAGTTATCCTCCCCATGCGTTGCCGACCATTCAGCTAATGATCCAGTAAAGTCGGCAATTGATTTGTGGTAATCTCCACCATTTAAACCACAACCCGTCAAATACGCTACAGCATCAGTACGCGTGTCAAAATCCCCATTTGCCCAAGCAGTAATTTTCCCTTCCCCTTCATTTACAAAATACCAACCATTTCCCTTGTAGTATAAATTATAATAGTCTGCATACTTTACTCCTGTTCCACTAACCTTTAGACCAGAGTTAGAAAGCCATGTACAAATACAATCCCATTGCGTATCAGTTATCAGCCCACTTCTTACGCCATTATCAGTATACATAAGCTTCGCCGATTCGTTCGCGTGATTCCAATCTATAAAATTCCACACTTTAACTCCATTCTTGCTTACAGGTCTTTCTTTTTTATTGTTAGTAGCGTTTTTCTTCTGATTAGTATCAGTTTCATTTACAGCATCTTTATTTCCTGCCTCATACCTTGCTACATAAAAACCATGATACTTATTTATTTGGCTTTCTTCGTTGTCAACTCCGTTAGGCAACGCAGTTGTGTAGCTTTCAATCTCGCTAAGCTTTACTGCACTACCTTCCCAATCTTTCATTTCATATTTTACATTTGTTTCATCTACTGGAACCCAAACAAATTGATTTCCTTCTTCATCTTCTATTACTAATCCATCATTCCATCCTTTTACTTCTGTTTGTGCTTCATCTACATAGTACCATGCTGCTCCATCATCTACTGCTGTAAATCCTTGAGGTATTATTGGATTTTTATAAGTATATGCTGTTTCCTCTGTTTTTCCTGATAATGTTCTATTTTTGCTGCTATCCTTTTTTCCTACTGCTGTTCCATTATATTCACTTAATATAGCTTGACCTCTATCCAGTTCTGCTTCTTCTTTCTCTTGTGCAAGTTTTGTTTCTTTCGCTGCTTGTTGTGCTATTGTAAATATACCTCTTTCTCCTAGTGTTAAATTGATTGTTACTCCGTGCTAGTATTAATAGTACTATTATCGTTATAACTAGCGCTATCAATGTTATTCCGTGCATTTTCCCTTTTTTTGTTTTCTTTCATTTTCTTTCGTTCCTCCCTTTTTTCTTTTGTTCAATTTTATATTTTGCCTATTTCTTTTTTCAATAGATTGGAGGACTATCGCTTATCATTTATCTACATAATAATTTGCTTTATGGTAAGCACTTACTAAAAAAGTAACCATCATTGGTAGTTTTTATTTACCTCGTTTGGTTACTTTTATTTTATCATTTTTTTTACTAAATTATAATAAAAGACTCACGCAATCCCGCCTGCGCGGTCCATCTCCCTTACTTATCTATATAAAAAATAATATGATGTGCTTTTCACACACCATATTTATATGAGATTAAGTTAAATAGAGAGTCACTCTGAAACCAACTTGATCGTAACACCAACGACCACTGTTCTTCCTACAATCACTGCAACTCAAATTACTAATGCCTCCTCCTCTATAGTAGTAGTCATAATTTATGTTGCCACCGTGGCCTGCAACCCATTCCCATAACGATCCAGTAAAGTCTGCAATTGACTTGTGGTAATCACCATTATTTAAACCGCTAGCTGTTATATATGCATCCTTCATATCTACCGTATTATAATCTCCTTCCTCCCAATTTTGTAAGAACTTATCACGCCCAGCGTGCCATCCCGAACCTCTGTAGATTAAATTATAGTATTGTTTCCAGTCATCTCTATTTCCATCAACCTTTAAACCAGAGTTAGAAAACCATGTACAAATAGTATCCCATTGTGTCATAGTTATTAGCCCACTTTTCACATTATTATTATTACACATCATTTCCGCCGAAGCTTTTGCTTGGTCCCATTCTATAAAGTTCCATACCTTAACTCCATATTTACTTAACGGTTTATCTGTCTTGTTGTTTTTCGCAGTATCTCCTTGAGCTTTATCAGTTTCGTTTTCAGCTTTTTCATATCCTGCCTCATACCTTGCTACATAAAAACCATGATACTTATTTATTTGGCTCTCTTCACTATCAACCCCATTAGGTAAAGAAACGGTAACTTCTGTTCCGTTAAGTGCTACTGTACTACCTTCCCAATCCTTCATTTCATATTTTACTTTTTCTTCATCTACTGGTACCCAAACAAATTGATTTCCTTCTTCATCTTCTATTACTAATCCATCATTCCATCCTTTTACTTCTGTTTGTGCTTCATCTACATAGTACCATGCTGCTCCATCATCTACTGCTGTAAATCCTTGAGGTATTATTGGATTTTTATAAGTATATGCTGTTTCCTCTGTTTTTCCTGATAATGTTCTATTTTTGCTGCTATCCTTTTTTCCTACTGCTGTTCCATTATATTCACTTAATATAGCTTGACCTCTATCCAGTTCTGCTTCTTCTTTCTCTTGTGCAAGTTTTGTTTCTTTCGCTGCTTGTTGTGCTATTGTAAATATACCTCTTTCTCCTAGTGTTAAATTGATTGTTACTCCGTGCTAGTATTAATAGTACTATTATCGTTATAACTAGCGCTATCAATGTTATTCCGTGCATTTTCCCTTTTTTTGTTTTCTTTCATTTTCTTTCGTTCCTCCCTTTTTTCTTTTGTTCAATTTTATATTTTGCCTATTTCTTTTTTCAATAGATTGGAGGACTATCGCTTATCATTTATCTACATAATAGTTTGCTTTATGGTAAGCACTTATGCAAAAAAAGTAACCATTATTGGTAGTTTTATTTCCCTCTTTTGGTTACTTTTATATATTCATTTCTATTTGCTCGAAGTTCTACTCGCACACAAGCACTGCGCGGAAACCGTTATAGCTCCAGCAGATTCCTTCATCGTTTTCAAACCCGAAAATACCAGTATAATCACCATCAGCCCATCTACCTCCGCGCATCGTGAACGGATAATCAGAGTGCAAGAAGAAGGAGTTGTCTTTGTTCCAACTAGAATGATTAGTATTTCCAGCAGTTGATGTCTCCCATATTGCTTCTCCTTTTCTCTTTTTATTGGTCTCATTTTCGTAATTAGCTGCATCTCCATTTGTTCCTTTATATTTACTCTTATATTTATTACTGTTTCCACTATTTTCTTCTTTTAATTTTCCACCATAATTTTGGTAATGTACGTTATTAGGAGCGATATATCCTGCTGTCCATTCCCATACTCCTCCACTCATATCATATACTCCACTTACATTTCCTGTTGTACTTGCATTATCTCCTTGTGTTGTATACCAAATTCCTTCTAACGTCCCACTGGTCAACACTGTAAAATCAATTGTTTCAGTATTAGCATTTGGAGTACTAGCCCCAAATCCTGTTACTGCCCAAACATTATTAATTCCTCCAACACTTCTATTATTCAGTGTTACCTCAGTTGCATTTCCTATACCATAATCACTATATGATAAATATGCTACTGCTCCCCATTCACTATTTTTTGTTAAATGACTATCTACTTTTCCTAGTTGGTATGGATTTTCTTCACTACCATTATCACTTCCATCTATTGCTTTACACAATTCATATGCATCACTTATTCCTATATAATTAAAACTTGGTCTTAATGGCTGGAATGTTGGCCATTTTATTGGTGTTTCATTAACCACTCTTTCTCCGTAATAGTTGGGCTGAGTCGCAACTATTTTCGAATCTTTGACACTAGTCGTTATAGTGTATTTTAATGGCGAATCTTTTGCATTGTCTCCTGTATTATTAGGTTCTCCTACATATCCCGCCTCAAACTTTGCTATCCAAAATCCGGGTATTTCTCTATCCCATCCTCCATTTGCATATCCATTTTCACTTTCATTTGTAAATGCTGGATGTACTATATATACATTTCCTTCTTCCTCCTCTTTTACTTCACTTGCTCTTTTTATTGTTATTTTATCACTATCTACTCCTTTTGCCGTTGTTGGCGCTGGTCTATCTGTCGTTCCTTTTAAAAATACTATATCTATTGTTCCGTTAGCTCCATCTACTCCTTTTGTTAATTTATATGCAAATCTTGGTATCCATACCCAATAACTATCATAGTCATCTGTTGTTCCTGTCGACTTCGCATTCGCCCATACGTTGCTACTTCCATCATAACTATACCAATTAGCTGTATCACCTTCTACCGTTGTTATTTTTCCATCAGCTGCTATAGTTACAGGCGTTAACCCTGTTCCTGCTGTTTGCGGTTCATTTACTTTCTTTTCTTCATTATATGCTGCCTCACTTACTCCATTTACTGCATCTTCTAGTTCAAGTTCAAAGTGGTCTAAATTTGCTATTTCTCTATTTTGCGAATTGGTGTAATTTCTTGCTGCTATTTGCGCTGTTGTAAATATTCCTCTTTCTCCTATTGTTAGATTAATTGTTACTCCGTGCTAGTATTAATAGTACTATTATCGTTATTACTAGCGCTATTAATGTTATTCCGTGCATTTTTCCTTTTTTGTTTTCTTTCATTTTCTTTCGTTCCTCCCTTTTTTCTTTTGTTCCATTTTATATTTTGCCTATTTCTTTTTTCAATAAATTGGAGGACTATCGCTTATCATTTATCTACATAAAAATTTGCTTTATGGTAAGCTTATTAAAAAAAGTAACCTATAGGTAGTTTTTATTTTACCTTTTTTGGTTACTTTATTTTATCATTTTTTTAACTAAATTATAATAAAAGACTCTCTCAGTTCCGTGTAATTTGGAGCTCTTAAAAAGGTAGTTCTTATATATACTTCATACAATACAAATGTAAAAGGTGGTTTTAGTCTACAGTTTGTAATTAACTACTTATTTAATTCAAAAAGAGAGTAACCCTAAAACCAACGTCAAAATAACACCAATATTTACTATTCTGTTGTCGTGAACTACAACTTTTGCCCTTTAAGAATGAACCTCGTTGGTAGTACTGATTTGGATCTGTTCCATGGTCCGCAACCCATTCCATTAACGATCCAGTAAAGTCTGCAATTGACTTGTGGTAGTCATTATCATTTAAACCACTGCCTGTTAAATATGCGTCTGCTATATCAAATGTACTATAATCTCCGTACTCCCAGTTCTTTAGTAATCCTGGTTTGTATCCAGCATGCCATCCTGTACCTTCGTGTGCAAAACCATAATAGTCGCCCCAGTCATTTCTTGTCCCTTCAACTTCCAAACCAGAGTTCGAAAACCATTGACAAATAGAATTCCATTGTTTTTCAGTAATTAGCCCACTCTTTACGTTATCCCCGGCATACATAAGTTTAGCTGATGCATCAGCATTAATCCATTCTATAAAATTCCATACTTTAACTCCATACTTACTAAGTGGCTTCGCTATAACATTATTTTTAGCATCATCTCCTTGAGTTTTATCAGTTTCGTTTTCAGCTTTTTCATATCCTGCCTCATACCTTGCTACATAAAAACCGTGATATTTACTTATTTGCCCCTCTTCACTGTTAACCCCATTAGGTAAAGAAACGGTAACTTCTGTTCCGTTAAGTGCTACTGTACTACCTTCCCAATCCTTCATTTCATATTTTACTTTTTCTTCATCTACTGGTACCCAAACAAATTGATTTCCTTCTTCATCTTCTATTACTAATCCATCATTCCATCCTTTTACTTCTGTTTGTGCTTCATCTACATAGTACCATGCTGCTCCATCATCTACTGCTGTAAATCCTTGAGGTATTATTGGATTTTTATAAGTATATGCTGTTTCCTCTGTTTTTCCTGATAATGTTCTATTTTTGCTGCTATCCTTTTTTCCTACTGCTGTTCCATTATATTCACTTAATATAGCTTGACCTCTATCCAGTTCTGCTTCTTCTTTCTCTTGTGCAAGTTTTGTTTCTTTCGCTGCTTGTTGTGCTATTGTAAATATACCTCTTTCTCCTAGTGTTAAATTGATTGTTACTCCGTGCTAGTATTAATAGTACTATTATCGTTATAACTAGCGCTATCAATGTTATTCCGTGCATTTTCCCTTTTTTTGTTTTCTTTCATTTTCTTTCGTTCCTCCCTTTTTTCTTTTGTTCAATTTTATATTTTGCCTATTTCTTTTTTCAATAGATTGGAGGACTTCTGCTTATCATTTATCTACATAATTCAACTTTATTTTTATATCTGTATATTTATTTCCTTAAATAATGAGGTCTTTTGGAGGACAAGGAAAAAATTTCATAGGTACAATATAAATTAAATATAAACGGGAATTTAGTTTTAAATGCAACCCCTATAAAAAAAGTGATGTCCTACATTTTTTTATATAGTCATCACTTTTTTATCTTTTATTTTACTTTGCAAATTTGTTATAATGATAAAATTTTTAATTGTATGGATTAGAATGATTACTAATATACATAGAATTATCATTTTTGCAATATAAATGTCAATTATATTAGGATGGAAAATAGGGTAATATATTAAAGATCGACATAAATAATTATAAAAAAAATCCCAAAAAGACAGTTCACTGAACTGCCTCTTTAGGATAAAATTCCCTAAAAAGGGGATTTTTGAATTGGGGTACCTTAATATTGTTTAATACTGAACCTTGTTCCATTTTTGCGGACTGCATACCTCGCAATGCCGCGTTTTGAATAATTGAAATGACTCATACTTCTTCTGCATATGGTTTTTCTCTGAAACGTATTATGATTCACAACCACTAACTTTCCTTTCTTAGTTATCAAGACCACGTTTCCTTTCGAATTAAAATGCGCTCTTCTTATTTTTCTTATTGTTACACCGTGATAATTAATTTTTCCTTTCTTTAGTTTAAACTTATCTACGCACTTATTCTTCGAATTATACAATTTCTTATAATACCCCTTGGATATTACAGAATATGCGTAAGTAGTCTTTTTTGTAGTAGTAGCACTTGGCGTGCTTGGACTACTTGGTGTTGAATTAGTTTGAGTACTTGGTGTTGGAGTAGTTTGAGTACTTGGCGTTGGAATAGTTTGAGTATTTGGTGTTGGAGTAGTTTGAGTATTTGGTGTTGGAGTAGTTTGAGTATTTGGTGTTGGAGTAGTTGCTTTTTCAATGATTTCTTTTAGTACTTTCGTACTAATTGGTACTATAGCTGCATTTCCCTGAATATAATATCCAATTGCTTTGTCATCTACTGCTACCAATTTGGTCACATTCGATGCAACTTTATACAACTTGACCACTATTTCACTCTTTTGTATCTCATAGCACCAAGCATATAACTCGTTGTTCGTATAGCGAACCCACAAATTGTTTTCACTATCCTTATACACTTCTCCTACATTAGTTGCATAAAATGAATAAGTTGCTCCATTCACTTTGTAAGTAATTGTACCATTAGATACAACTACTTCCTTGTTTTTATTTGCAACTAATAAATCAAAGTTCGGAAAATAATTGAAACCATTTTGATTGTAATAGCCATTATCTGTAATTGAATACGAACAATCGGTTACATCATACAAAACAACCTTCGCTTCACCTTTTTGTGCATAATAATTCCATGCAACAACGGACCCATCTTTATATCTAATCCAGACGGTCTTTTGAGCATCTGTAATTACTTGGTCAACTTCCTTGGAAGTTGATAAGATATAATTCTTCTGTCCATCATTGTATGTCACTAAGATGCCTTCAGTAACTATTGCTTGGTTTAGGTTGCTCCCACTACTCTGGTCACTTCCGCCACTTGGATTGTTTCCACTACCCTGGTCACTTCCGCCACTTGGATTGCTTCCACTACCCTGGTCACTTCCGCCACTTGGGTTGCTTCCACTACCCTGGTCACTTCCGCCACTTGGATTGCTTCCACTACCCTGGTCACTTCCGCCACTTGGATTGCTTCCACTACCCTGGTCACTTCCGCCACTTGGATTGCTTCCACTACCCTGGTCACTTCCGCCACTTGGGTTGCTTCC
>CANRBV010000025.1 GCA_947628965.1 uncultured Bacilli bacterium
TTATTTAACACAACGAGAAATAATATAACGATGCATATTAATGAGATTTATGATAGTTATGAATTGAATGAATCCTTAACTAGTAAGAAATTCTTACTAGTTCAAAACGAAGGAAATAGGCAAGTAAAAAGGAATATTCAATATTATAACTTGGATATGGTAATATCTATTGGTTATCGAGTAAATTCGAATAGAGCAATTCAATTTCGTAGATGGGCAACTAATATATTAAAAGAGTTTTCGAAAAAGGGATATATTATTGACAAGAAAAGAATGGAAAATGGGGCTTTCTTTGATGAAGACTATTATGAATCATTACTTGCTGAAATAAGAGAAATAAGATTATCTGAACGAAGATTTTATCAAAAAATAACAGATCTTTACGCTACTTCGGTTGATTATGATTCAAAATCTCCTATTACAATAAATTTCTTTAAAAAAGTACAAAATAAAATGCATTATGCAGTTTCTCATCAAACAGCAGCTGAAATTATATATAATAGAGCAGATTCTGAAAAAGAGTATATGGGACTTACTTCTTGGAAAAATTCTCCAAATGGCAAAATACTTGAAACAGATGTTGTAATTGCAAAAAATTATCTATCAAAAAAAGAATTAGAGCAATTGGAATTAATTGTTTCTGCATTTTTAGATTTGGCAGAAGCAAGAGCAAAAAGAAACATACCTATGACAATGGAAGATTGGGCAAATAGAATTGATAAATTCTTACTTTCAGATGATAGAGATATTTTAAAAGATGCGGGAAAAATATCACATGAAATTGCTTGTGATAAAGCATTAACAGAATTTGAAAAGTATCGAATAAAACAAGATAAATTATATAAATCAGATTTTGATTTATTAATAGAAGAAAGTAAAGATTGTGGTGATAAAAATGAATGAAAATAAAACAAATATTAATTGGTATCCAGGTCATATGGCAAAAACAAAAAAAATGATTAATGAAAAATATTCTTTAATTGATATTGTTTATGAGCTTATAGATGCCAGAATTCCTTATTCTTCAAAGATTAAAGATATTTATGATTTAATACGTAATAAGCCAAAAATTTTAATTATGACCAAAAGTGATTTATGCGATTTAAAGATAACAGAAAAATGGGTAAAATATTATGAAAATTTAGGAACTAAAGTATTGCTTTTAGATCTAAATAATGCTAGTGATTATAAAAAAATAATTGATGAAACTCATAAAATAATGAATGAAGTTCAAATAAAAAGAGAAGAAAAAGGAATGAAAGAAAAAGAAATTCATGCTTTAGTTGTCGGTATACCAAATGTTGGTAAAAGTACACTTATCAATAAAATGGTTGGAAGACATGTTCAAGATGTAGGAAATACTCCAGGGGTGACGAAACAAATAAAATGGTTAAAGACGCCTTATCATATTTCACTTTTAGATACTCCAGGAATTTTATGGCCAAAGTTGGAAGATAAAAAAGTAGCTTATAATATAGCTGCTGTATCGAGTATCAAAGAAGAGGTATTACCTTTAGACGAAGTTGCAGTTTATATTTTAAAAATGTTACATGATTTTTATCCAAATATTTTAAAAGAAAGATATGGAATTACCGATATATCGGATATAGAAATGGTTTATGAAATTATTGGAAATGCTATTGGGGCTATTAAGCATAAAGAAGTAGATTATGATCGAGTAAGTAAAAAAATTATTAATGACATTAAATTAGAATATATAAAAGGAATTACTTTTGATAGATAGAAAAAGGGTTAAATAATAAAATTGACAAGAGAAAATTGAGTTGCTATACTTATAAATAATAAGAGGTTGGTCGAAAATGAGGAAAAAGTACAAAAGAATTTTAAGATATATTGGATTACTTTTAATGCTTACAATACTCCTTTTTATTTCTTATGTAAAATTTCAAAAAGATAGAGAAAGCTCTAGTCCGATTGTTTTAGTAGAAAATGGTTTATCTATTAATTATTTAAATGGGAACAATCTAATTGTCAAAGATAATGATAGATTTTATTCTTTTTCGGTTACTAATAATTCAGATGTAACGTTAAAATATCACATTGAATTAATAAATGTTCATATGAAAAATACTCTTTTTTATGATTTAAAAGAAACCAATGATAAATTAAATCTCTCTCACAAAGAACTAACAAAAGATAATTTAACCTTAGCTAATATGATAAGTATTGCACCAGGAGAAACACACTTTTATTCTTTAAATCTTTATAAAAATGATACTAATTTTTCGGCAAAGCTAAGTATTGGGATAGAAGATCATAATGAGGAATATTTTTCTGAAACGATATTAAAAAATAATACGATAAAAAAATCGAGTGCTACTAAAATTGGTACAGAAGTTGCGCAAGAAGATGAGGGGCTTATTGGAGCCAAAAATGAGGAAGGTCTTATTTATTACTATCGTGGAGATGTAAAAAATAATTATGTTTCTTTTGCAAATTTTACATGGCGTATTGTAAAAATAAACAATGATGGTAGTGTTGAACTTATATTAAATGATTATGCTGAAACAACCGCAAATTTTTATGATAGCAATTCTGATATTTCATTGGAAGATAAATTAAATCTTACCAATAACCAAATGAATAAGTTTTTAAATGAATGGTATCAAGAAAATTTAAAGGAATATGAAAAAAATATAATTTCAAATAAATTTTGTGTAGATGATTCTATATATGAAACTACTAATAATATAAACTATTATTTGGGGAACAATCGTCTATTAAAAGATTATGAAATAAATTATAATTGTCTAGGTACAAGTTATACAATGAAAATTGGTTTACTTTCTGCGGATGAAGTAGTTCTTGCTGGAGCAAATGCCATTTCAAATAATACCAATCTCTATTTATATGTACCAAATAAAGTTATATCTTGGTGGACTCTTACTCCAAGTATAAGTTCTAATGAAAATATTACTTTCTTTGAAGTTGATCCAAATGGTAAGCTTGTTTCTTCAAGTAATGGAAATTATTATAAAGCCATACGTCCAGTAATTTATTTAAATCCTAAAACTTCTGTTAGTGGAACAGGTGTAAATACGGATCCTTATATTGTAAAAGATTGACGTAGGGAAGAGTATTCATCTTTACACTGAAAAAGTGACTATGTTAAAATAAGGATAGTAGGAAGTGATCTTTATGCAAATCATAAATGATATTTTAGGAGTATTAAAATCTTTATCACAAATTGATTTACTTTTATATTTTGCTGTTGTTGTCTTAATTATATTAATTGTTTCATTAATTTATATTATCAAAAATAGTGAAGAGGAAGAGGATATGTCCACCGAAAAGGTTTCTGATGAAGTGGAAGATTTAAAAAATATAATAACCGATATCGAAAAAAATAAACCTTCAGAACTCACCTTTACCGATTATGAAAAAGAGCAAGAAGAACGTGCAATTATTAGTTATGAAGAATTACTTGCTAAAAATAAAAGTGGAAACATTTCTTACGAAGATGAAACAAATGATGAAGTATCCATTAAAAAAATAAATTTAGATACTTTGGTAGAAGAGCCTAAAAAAGAAAAGCCCATTAGTTTTTATAGCTATGAAAGAGAAGAAGAGTTTCTAAAAAAACTAAAAGCTTTAAATGAATTATTAAATTAAGAGAGTCCTCTCTTTTTTCTTTTCTAAAATTTTATGGTATAATACAAACGATTTGGAGGGTAATTATGAAATTTTCTATTGTTACACTTGGATGTAAAGTAAATGCTTATGAAAGTGAAATGATAAAGGAGAGCTTAGAAAAAAATCATTATATTTATACAGAAGAAGAAAAAGAAGCGGATATATTAATTATCAATACTTGTTCTGTTACGAATATGGCAGACAATAAAAGTAAAAAGATGGTTCGTCATGCTAAAAGATTGGGAAAAATTTTAGTTGTTTGTGGTTGTTCTAGCGAAAATAATCGAGATATTTATGAGGATTTAGAAGTTGATATATTAATTGGCAATCGAGATAAAAACAAAATCGCTTCTTTATTAAATTCTTATGTTCAAAATAGAAAACCTATTGTGAAATTTTATGATGATGCTCCTTGCTTTGAAAAAATGCAAGTTCAAGAATTTGAAAGTCATACGAGAGCTTTTGTAAAAATAGAAGATGGTTGTAATAATTATTGTAGTTATTGTATTATTCCTTATTTAAGAAAAAACATTCGCAGTAAAGATTTTTTTGAGGCTGTTGAAGAAATTAAAGCTCTTGTAAAAAATGGTCATAAAGAAATTGTTTTAACTGGTATTTTAACAGGTTCTTATAATTCAAATGGCAAAAATCTTGCCGATTTAATTGAGGAAATTAGTAAAATAGATGGTTTAGAACGCATTCGTATTTCTTCTATAGAAGCAACTGAATTTGACAATGCAATGTTAAATGTCGTGAAAAATAATAAAAAAATTGTAAATCACTTTCATATTCCTTTACAAGCGGGAAGTGATGAGATTTTAAAACGAATGAATCGCAAATATACTTTAGAAGAATTTAAAAATAAAATTTTAGAGATTCGAAAAATAAAGCCTGATGTTAGTATAACTACAGATGTGATTGTTGGACATCCCTATGAAACTGATGCCTTATTTTTAAAAACAATTGATACTTGTCGTGAACTTGCCTTTTCAAAGATTCATGTTTTTCCTTATTCTAAAAGAGATGGAACACCATCTTCTAGAATGCCCAATCAAGTTGATAATGCAACAAAAAAGCAAAGAAGTCGTATTTTAAATCAAGTGAGTAAAGAATTAGAAGAAGAATTCTATAAAAGGCATTTAAATCAAGAAGTAGAAGTTTTAATTGAAGAAATAAAAGGGAAAGAAAGTGTCGGTTATACTACAAATTATATAAAAGTAAAAATAAATCAAAAATTATTACATAATGAAATTTATAAAGTAAAGTTGGTTGAATATCAAAAGGATTGTTTAGTTGGAGAATTAATTGAAGAAAAGATAAAAGCTTAGTTTTTGTTCCTCTATAAATATAGATACAAAATTATTTTATGAAAGAGTATTTTGTGATACAATAATCCTAGATATTAAGCGGAGGATGTAATGAAGAAGTTAATATTAGTTGATGGAAATAATTTGTTATTTAGAAGTTATTACGCGACGGCATATTCTGGGGTTATTATGCGTAATAGTAAAGGATTTCCTACAAATGCATTGTATGGTTTTGCAAGCATGATAGAGAAGATTATTGCGGAAGAAAATCCAGAATATATAGCAGTTGCTTTTGATGTAGGTAAAAATTTTCGAGCTCAAAAATATGCTTTTTATAAAGATGGTCGAAAAGAAACACCAGAAGATTTATTAAAACAATTTCCTTATGCTAGAAAAATACTTACGGCGATGGGAATCCGTTATTTTGAACTTGCTCCTTATGAAGCAGATGACATTATTGGAACATTTACTAAAAAGGTATTAGAAGATGATAATTTTAATGCAACAATTGTTTCTAGTGACAAAGATTTATTGCAACTCATAAATGAACAAGTGGATATTAAACTTTTAAAACAAAAGGGATATATCCGTTACAATCCAATTAATTTTTTTGCTGAATATAAAATTGAACCTACTCATGTTGTAGATTTAAAAGCTTTAGCGGGAGATGCATCGGATAATATTCCTGGAGTAAAAGGAATAGGAGAAAAAACAGCCCTTAATTTACTAGCAACTTATAAAACGATTGAAGGCATTTATGAACATATTGATGAGATAAAAGGAAAAACGCAAGAAAAACTAATTAATGAAAAAGAAATGGCTTTCATAAGTAAAGAAATAGCAACTATTTATAAAGAAGTACCTTTAGAAATAAATTCTTTAGAAGAGTTAAAATATATACCCACAAAAACAAGTGAACTTTATTCTTTATATGAAGAATTGGAATTTTATTCATTTCTTAAAAAGATGAAGAGTGAAGAAAAACAAGTAGAGTTTGAAAACTTTATTGAAGTTCAAAAAGAAAGCGATATTGTTTTAGAAAATCCCGTTTCTTATTATTTAGAATTGGATAACAGCAATTATCATATCGCCCACGTACTAGGAATGGGTATAGCAGATCAAAAAAATGCCTATTATATTAAACCCAATTTAATTAAAGATTGCCTTCCTTTATTAGAGGGAAAAACTCTTTATACTTTTGATTTAAAAAAGAATATAGTAGCATTAAAAAAATTAGGTTTAGATTGTCCTAAAACAGAGTATGACTTAATGCTTTCTTCTTATTTACTGAATTATTCTATAAAGGATGATATTGCTTATTTAATGACTCCTGAAGGGATTAATGTATCCCTTTACGAAGAAACAATTGCTAAAAATAAATTTGAAGAAGAAACCTTGAAACAAGATATCGTAAAAAAAAGTCGCTATATTTTAGACAGTCATAATAAATTTATGACAGATTTAAAAAGAGAAGAAATGGAAGAATTATTTTTAAATATTGAAATGCCTTTAGTTACAGTTCTTGCGGATATGGAAATAACTGGAGTGCATGTTGATAAGCATATATTGGATGAGATGGCATCAGAGTTAAAAGTAAAAATTGATTTGGTTTCCAATGAAATTTATAATTTAGCAGGAGAAACATTTAATATCGCCAGTACAAAACAACTTGGTGAAATCCTATTTTTAAAATTAGGTTTGCCAGGGGGTGTAAAAACGCAAAAAGGCTATAAAACGGATGTAAAAGTGATGCATAAATTATTAGGTACACATCCAATTATTGAGAAAGTACTTGAATATCGTAATATCACGAAAATTTATTCGACATATGTAGAAGGGCTTGAAAACTATATTTATGAAGATGGTAAAGTCCATACAATTTTTAAACAAACGCTAACTAGAACAGGAAGACTTTCTTCTGTAGAACCAAACATTCAAAACATACCGATTAAAGATGAAGGAGGAAGAAAAATAAGAAAAGCATTTCTTCCAACCAATGATTGCTTTTTAAGTGCCGATTATTCCCAAATTGAATTAAGAATACTTGCTCATATTTCAAATTGTAAGGAACTTATAGATGCCTTTAATCAGGATTCGGATATTCATACGAAAGTCGCTTCTGATATTTATGGTGTACCAGAAATTGCGGTAAGTAAAAAAATGCGTTCAACAGCAAAAGCCGTTATTTTTGGGATTGTTTATGGTATCAGTGGCTTTGGTTTAGGTGAAAACTTGGAAATTAGTCCTAAAGAAGCGAAACAATTTATAGAAAAATACTATGAACTTTATCCAGGTGTCAAAAATTATATGGACAATATTATAAAAGAGGCTTATAAAACAGGTTCAGTTCGAACTTTATTCAATCGTAAAAGAGTAATTGAAGAGTTAAATAGTGCAAACTTTATGGTTCGTCAATCTGGAGAACGTATTGCTCTTAATACCCCAATTCAAGGAACAAGCGCCGATATTATCAAAAAAGCCATGATTGAAATTTATGAAGAATTCCAAAAACAAAAGATTAAAAGTAAATTAGTAATTCAAATTCATGACGAATTAATTATTGATTTAGTAGAAAGTGAAAAAGAACTCGTAACGAAAATAGTTACGGAAAAAATGATTAATGCAATTTCTTTATCTGTACCACTAAAAGTAAGTAGTGACTATGGAAAAGACTGGTATGAGACGAAATAATATTGAAAAGATATCAAGTTTAAATGCTTTTTATCTTTTTTTTATTTTTATTAGAAGGGGAATAAAAGTTTATTTGTAATTTTTTTATTAGAAATAAATATTGTATGCTATAATAATATTAAATATAAAAGGAGAGTTTCAATGACAAATAAACCAATAATAGGAATTATTCCAACTTTTAATTTAACGAATGAGGAAAATAATCCTTACGAAGATAAAGCAAGCTTTGTTCGAATGTATAGTGACAAGATTAAAAAGAGTGGGGGAATTCCTATTGGAATTTTAGAAAATCCTGAAGAATATGCTTCGATTTGTGATGGCTATGTTTGGCCAGGAGGAAAGAAAATATTAAAAGAATATGCATTTTTGTTAGAAGATGCTCTAAAAAAGAATAAACCAGTACTTGGTATATGTTTAGGAGCCCAAAGTATAGTAACACTTTTAAATATTTTAGAAGATAAAGAACAAGAGCCTTCTAAAAGTTTGGAAGAAATTTATGAGCAAAATAAAAAAGAGAAGCCTTATTTAAAAAAATTAGAAGAAGAAAGTGGTCATAGAAATTTTGTGACAAAAGAAAAAGAAAGCATTGATGCTGCACGTCATAAAGTTCATATTCAAAAAGATAGTCTGTTGTATCAAATTTATAAAACGGAAGAATTAAATGTGGTAAGTCTTCATAGTTTTACTATCAATCGAGTACCAAAAACAATTAATGTTTTAGCAACAAGCGAAGATGGCGTAATAGAAGCGGTTTCGTATAAGGCTCCCAATTCCTTTATTTTAGGAGTTCAATGGCATCCTGAAATCGAAGAGGAAACCACTCTTTTTGATGCTCTTATTTTTAATGCTAAAAAGAAATATCAAACACTAGTGAATAAAAATCATAAATTAGAAGAAGATTATTCTATAGTAAAATATAATTCGGAATATGATACATCAAATCCTAATATGGAATACGAAACAAGTTTGGCTTGGGAAAAGTTTAAAAACTTTACTCGAAAAAATGGCTATTATATTGATATAGAAAGTGCTTATCGTTCAATAGAAGCCCAACAAGAAATATGGGATTCTTGTGTCAAAGAAAAAGGACTTTCCCATACAAAACGTTTTGTAGCAGCTCCAGGTTACTCGGAACATCATACAGGTCTTGCCATCGATATTTGCATGAAAAAAGATGGAGTTTGGTTAAATGAATTCCATCCTGATTTAACAGAGTGCTATACTTTTTTAAAAGAGCATTGTTCAGAATTTGGATTTATCCTGCGTTATCCAGAAGGAAAGGAAGAAATAACGGGTTATGGTTATGAGCCATGGCATTTTCGTTATATTGGAAATAGTGCTCTTGCCAAATATCTTATGGAACAAAACCTTACTTTAGAGGAATATGTAGAGGGGAATGCTTATGCCAGAAATTGCTGAGGTAGAAACCGTAAGACAAACTTTAAAAAGACAAATTTTAAATAAAAAAATAAAAGATGTAAAAATACTTTACCCTAAAATAGTTGAAAATAATCCTGAAGAATTTAAAACGATTTTAAAAGAAAATCAATTTATTGACATTAAAAGACGAGGGAAATGGCTTATCTTTGAACTAAAGGATCATTTTTTATTAAGTCATTTACGAATGGAAGGAAAGTTCTTTTTAAAACATAGAAATGCTCCGATAGAAAAACATGAACATATTATTTTTACATTTTATGATGATACAGATTTAAGATATCATGATACACGAAAATTTGGTCGGATGGAAATCATTAAAAAAGAAGAATTAAAAACAAATAAACATATTCAAAAACAAGGATTCGAGCCTGGAGAAAAAGACTTAACTAGTGCCTATTTACTCAAAAAGTTTCACGATAAAAAGGTAGCAATTAAAACTTTGCTACTCGATCAATCCATTATTAGTGGTCTTGGCAATATCTATGCAAATGAAGTATTATTTGCATCTAAAATAAATCCTTTTAAAAAGGGAAGTCAAATTACTAAAAAGGAAGCAGAAGCTCTAGTAAAAAATTGTCAAAAAATTATCGAAAGAGCTATAGAACTTGGCGGAACAACGATTAAGAGTTATACCTCGAGTTTAGGAGTGACTGGTCGCTTTCAGCAAGAATTAAAAGTTCATAAAAAAGAAGGAATGCCTTGTGTTATTTGCAAAACAAAAATAAAAAAAGAAAAAATCAATGGACGAAGTACCTATTATTGTCCAAAATGTCAACAAACAGGGGAGGTTTTATAATTGGATTATCAAACAATATTTCAAGAATATCTAGATGCATTTCAACAGGCAGATATAAAAATAGCATCAATCAAAATAAAAATAGCCATTTTTTTATGGGAAAAATATCTTTTTATCGTACTTAAAAACGAAAAAATAGATTTAGAAGAAAGCATTCGTATACTAAAAAAGAGTCAGAAAAAAATACTAAAACTAGAGAATACTACCGCATTGAAAGAATTTATATTGCACAGGTGTAATCGTTTTCTTTATTATCATGAAATGAAGTACAATTCTGTACTTTCCTATTTAACTCTTTTGGATAGTTTAAAAATTGTGATAAAAAATTATAAAGAAAATGACAAAACAAGCTTATTTGTTTTACAAATTCTTTTGCATTTATTTGTTGCAACGTTTGATGCAGAAACGAATGATTTTAATCAACAGGAAGAAATAGCTATTAAACAATTTAAAAATTGGGAATTACCTGAAATACAATTTACATCGAATGTATCGGATTTGAAAGATTTTGTAACCCGAACACTATGTTGCTATCCCCAATTTGATTTTTCTTCTTATTATTATAGGTTATTAAAAAAAGAACATTAAAGTTTTTTAATTGGTTTATTTTGTATTTCAAAAGAATAAGTATTGGTATTCATGATTAAATCATAAATTAGAGAAGCTTTCATTTCGGTTTGGTATTGAATAGAATCTTTCTTTATTTTTGTAAGACTTGCAAGTTCTTTTTTTAAACTTTTTATATAATTTTGACCTTTTTCATTGAATCCAAGGATTTTAATATAGGAAAGTTCGTGAACATTTTCCTGTTTTTTAATTCCTAAAAGAATATGGATACACATACGATTTAATTTATTATAAGTGTATCTTTTTGTTTTAACATATTGAAGAAATTCTTTATAAGAATTACTTTTTTTCATTCCTTCTACTAATCGATTTTCAATTCCTTCATCAACCGTTAAAAAATTTTCTAAATTTGGTGTTGTAAGAATTTTGACTTTTAAAAGTTTAAAGTAAATTTCTTCCTTATATTCCTTTAAATAAGGAATCACATTTTTAGGCAAGTAGGGGGTAATGTCTTCTTCCTTCTTTAATTTATGACGTATGTTAGAAGCACTAATTATAGAATCTGTACTTTCTAAATCATGATAGACGCTTGTTCTTTTAACGGAAATTGGATCGATTAAAAAATGATTTTGACGGATGGCTTTTAGATAAGAAATAGCAAGTAAATCATTAGGATTATTAAAATTTAATGTTGTATCAATAGCTTTGGCTAGAGCAGTAGGATAATTTATTCCTTGTTTTAAATATTCTTTTACGCTTTTTTGATAGTGAGAATCTTCTATTTTTAGAGCTATTTTTTTTAATTCTTCTATGGCATTTAGTTCACTACCAAAAATAAGTTTTTGAACATGAAAATAATTTAACAATTCCACTGCTTTTTGGGCAAAAATATCAGCAGATTGAGTTCCATATAAAACAGGTAGCTCTATTATTAAATCTATTCCATAATATAGGGCAATTTTTACTTTATCTTCTTTGGTTAAAAGACTGATTTCTCCCCGTTCTAAAAAATAGCCATTTAAGACTAAAACTAGAAATGCATCTGGATACATTTCTTTTATTTTTTTTAGATGATAGATATGTCCGTTATGAAAAGGATTGTATTCACAAATAATACCAATAATCTCCATAAAACTCTTCCTTTTGTCATAGTTTAACATAAAATATCATAAAAAATAAAGTAGATTGTAAGAAAAAAATTTTTATTGTATACTAGTAATAGGTGGTTAGAATGAATGTTAATCTTAGTACGATACCAAAAGAGGGCCTAGAAATTGATGAGAATGTAGATTTGACCAAAGAATTTTATGAAAATACAGATATTAAAGCGATTAAAAATTTACATGTAAAAGGAATTATAAAATACGATTATGAGAATAATTTAGAGTTGGATTTAAGTGTGAAAGGTTTATTTTTATTAAATGATGCCGTTACTTTAGATGAAATAGAGTATCCCTTTACGTGTGAAATTAATGAAAAAATTGCCAATATTAGCGAATTTTGTGGTGATTTTTACGAAAAAAGTAAAAATACTCTTGATATTCGCGAGATTTTATGGGAAAATATTGTACTGGAAATTCCCATAAGTGTTACATTTGCTAAAGAAAGTGATTTAAACTTAAAAGGTAATGGATGGGAACTTGCTAGTGAAAAAAAACAAGAAATGGATCCAAGATTTGAAAAATTACAAAAATTACTGGATGAAGGGAAGGAATGAAAAAATGATAAAATTAGACTTACAAAGATTTGCTGTTCCATTTAGAAGAACAAGTAAAACAAAAAAAAGAATGCGTCGTACTCATTTAAAAAAAGAAGTTGGTGCAATAGCAACTTGTCCTAAATGTGGCGCTACTTTAAGACCACATCGTGCTTGCGTAAAATGTGGTAATTACAAAAATAAAGAAGTTATCAAAACTGCAGAAGAAAAATAGTACGCTTCTGTACTTTTTTATTTGGGAAAGGATAAACTATGAGAAATGATATTGATTATTATTATGATGTAACTCCAATTTTGGATATGAATCATTTTGTAGAATTATTTTTAGTAAGTATTGCATTAAATGGTAACTTAAAAGAGCAAAGTTTAAAGACATACACAATAGCAAATTTGCCAGTAGATTATAAAAATAGTATTGAAAAAATTATGCATTCTATCGATACAGGTTGGGCAATTGAATTTGCAAATTTGATTGATATAAATTTCTATTTTGAAACACAAGCGGATTGGGAACTTACTTTTTCTAAAGCCATAAGGGATTATTTAAAAAAGCACTATAAAAATGTAGAATATGATTTTGAATTTGATAGCATTCACATTTTTTTCAGTCAAGCAGAAATAACTTATATTTTAAACAAGTATGATCAAGATTGTATAAAAAAAATGAATCACTTTGCTAAATTAGTCTTAGGTTTTTCTAAAAATAGACATTTAGAGTTATTAAATAAAGAAGTTAGTAAAAATGCCATGAGAAAATATATAAGAACTAGTGCTTCTACTGATTCCAATTTTTATAAACTAGATGAATAATTTTTGTTGACATTCATTTATAATGAACTTAAAATAAAAAAATATGTAGTAGGGGATTTTTATGGAAAAAATAATAAATAATTTATTTGACAATGCGAAAAATATATACAATTTATATCAAAAAATAATAAATACAAATGATAAAAATGAAAAGAAAATGTATATAGAATTAATAACGTATTTGCTTAAAAAAGAAAAGAAGCAATTGGAAAGTTTACAAATTTTTTCTTGCAGTGAATTATTTACACAATTACAACAATTAAAGAAAAAATTAGGGTTTTATTCCTTAGATGTAAACTACAATTATTCCCAAATAAATTCTGCAATGCTTCCCTATTTAAGAGTTTTAATTAAAATAGCACATATAATTCTTGATCAAGCAGACGAAATGATCGATCAAGAACAAGAGTATGATACAGAAGAAGAATATATATTCGATTCTATTCAATATACGCTTTTTTTAGAGAATTTGGTTCGTTTGGTGAATTTAGCTCAAAGTGAAAAAAAACAAGGGAATTGGCTTTATGTAAAAAAACCATCTATAAATATGGAAATGGCAGAACAAGAAATTGCAAAAATTTTACATTCTCTTCCTTATGATATTTTTTATTTAGATGAAACACTAGAAAAAATGTTTTTATTTGAATACCAAGAAAATTTGTCTTGGAAATTATTTAATACCTTACATATTTATGAAAATGAGTTTAATAATGAAATGCTTTTAAAAATAATATGTGAATATAATGCGAATATTGCCTTTAATGAATTAAATCAATTACTATCTTTAAGAAAAACAAGAACTCTTAAAACCGCTTTTTTAAGAAGTTTAAATATGTATTCAGCCTTGGAAGGCTTAGAAATCGATGCCTTTAATGATTTTATAGATAAAAATGGCGAACGTATTATGAATTTAGATTATCCTTTTACACTTATAAAACGTTTACAAGCTGTTGTAGAATATGAAAAGGGCATAACTTTAGAAAGTTTGGAAGAAAAAGTAATAAAAAAAAGACAACAAAAAAAGTCAATAAAACAAAATGTAAATCCAAATGGGGGGGGGGTTAATTAACTTTCCCTTTTTTGTATAATAAAAAGTCCCTTAAAAAAAGGACTTTTATTTTTTAAATGGTGTCCTGGATGTGATTCGAACACATGACCGTACGCTTAGAAGGCGTATGCTCTATCCAGCTGAGCTACCAGGACGTATCAGCTAAGACATCTTGATTATATAATATTATTTTGGATTATTCAAGCGAATTTATTATAAAATTGACGTTTTGAGAGTCATTTTCTACATTAAATTCTACTTTTTCGATATGATAAGTATCTCTTAAAGATAAAAAAATAGTATATTTAACTTCTTCTAACACATCCTGATTGGTTACATCATTTAGTAAAAAGGAGTTAAAACTTAATTTAATTTCATTTTCTAATATTTCATAGTTGGTTATTTCAGCACTGGCATGTAAATAACTTATTAAATGAGACTCATAAATTGGTGTTGTTTTTAGTTTTTCAATGATAATTTCCACTTTTTCTTTATCACTATTATCAACATAGGTGATAGGTACATAATAAAAATAATCATCGATTTTACTTCCATAATAAATTGTTGTTTTTGTAGTATTTTTAAGACTATCAATATCATAAACTTTGTTAATACCAAAATCTTTATTTAGTATAGTGGGTAATTTTTCCTTGCTATATGGAAGTTCTGTTAATTGCTTTCCTTCCACAAAAATAAGAATAGAATTAATATTTTCTAGTTCGGTTAAAGAATAGACGATGGCTTCAATCATTTTTCTTTCCATTTCTTTGGTAGTGTTTAATAGCTCTTTTGAAAAGTCTATTTTCAATAAACCATTTTCTATGGATAAATCATTAATTTTTGTTTCAGACGGAATAACACCATAAAAATTTGTTGGAAGATAATCGTTTTCTTTACTTTTTAATGTAAGAAGTCCAATAATTTCTTTTACTTGTTTAAGAGGCTCTTCTTCCTTTAACATCGTAGTAATACGGCTTACATATTGATTTGTATCAAGAACATAAATGGCTTTTGTTTGAATTTCGTTATAGGTTAAGGTTTTAGAATATTCTTTTTCTATTTTGGTAGGAAAAAAATAGGTTATTAAAAGAATTAAAAGTGCTAAAGAAGAAATCGTTATTCTTTTGATAATACTTTTTTTTAACATATACATCACCTTTAGTACATTTTATTTTTTCAAAATAAATTTATGACAAATAAAAAATGCCATCTTTTTAAAAAGATGAACATTTGCTATTCTATGGTAATTTCTCCTAATTTTAGAAGTTCAACAACTGCTTGAGCACGCCCTTTAACACCAAGCTTTTGCATAGCATTTGAAATATGATTGCGAACCGTTTTTTCACTAATTCCCAAGAATTCAGCAATTTCTTTGGTTGATTTATTTAAAACGAGTAGTTCAAATACTTCTTGTTCGCGCGTGGTTAAAATACTACTTTTCATCAAGAACCCTCACTTTCTTTATTCTAATACTCTATAATATTTTATGAAGTATTACTATTTGAGTGAGAGAATATGCCTAAAAAGACGAATTAACCTTGAAATTTAACCACAATATACATTTTTGTATCATATTCTTCTTGAATAGCTCGAATAATATTGTTTGCTAAAGTATTATTATGCTCTTTACTAGCAACAGTGACTGTAATTTGATCATTTTTAATTTTAATAAAACTTTCTAAGTTAAATTTTTCTTTGATTTTCTTTTCTAAACTTTCTTCTTTTCCTTTGTTGACATTTAAAGTTTGAAGAGAATTATAAGCGTCATTTTTTTCTTGTAAACTTGCTTCGCTATCTAAAAGAATTGTTTGTAAATTTTCCATTTCTTTTAACATTTCTTCTTCATCCTTCACTCTTAAGGAAACTAAAACACTACTTTCGTTTGCTTCAACGACTTCTCCTGTTTCATTTATTGTACTTGTTGTAGTCATATCAAATAATTGATCACTATCTTTTACTGTAACATAATAAATTCCCAATACTAAAATTAAACTAAATAGTGTAACAAACCAAATACCTTGTTTATTAATCATTTTATCCCTCCAACTTAATTAAATGTATGTACATGGGTTTCCATTTATGCTAATTTACATGAATTTTTATCTATGGTATAATGAAAATATGGTGATGCTATGAAATGGAATTTTGCTTACTTATTTTTAATTTTTATGTTTTATAGTTTTTTAGGATACTTATGTGAAATAGTATGTTCTAGTATTAAACAAAAAAAATTAGTAAATCGCGGATTTTTGTGTGGACCTTATTGTCCTATTTATGGAGTAGGGGCTTTATTTATTTTATTCTTTTTATTAAGATTTAAAAAGGATCCTATTCTTGTTTATGTATTGGGGGCAATTCTTACCTCTGCACTAGAATATATTACAAGTTTTTTGTTAGAAAAAATATTTCACAATAAATGGTGGGATTATAGTAATGAAAAATTTAACTTAAATGGACGTGTGTATTTATTTAATAGTTTATTATTTGGATTTGGATCTTTAGTTATTATCTATGCTGGAAATGATTTTATAAATACTCTTCTTAATATGCTTTCTTTCACTACAATGAATATTTTAGCATATGGCTTACTAGTTCTTTTTAGTATTGATGTTATTTATTCTTGTATAGTTGCTTATAATCTTAGAAATCGTTTAATTATATGTGAAAAATTAAAAAATGAAAAATTATCAAAAATACCAGGAATGATTGATAAGGAAATTAGAAAAAGAATTGAAAAATTTAAAACTTATCCAAAACGTTTATTAGAAGCTTTTCCTAATTTACAACTTAAAAATGCAAAAGAACTTGATTTAATGAAAAAAATAAGAGATAAAAAAAAGAAAAAGAGGTAAAACCATCTCTTGTAAAAAAGACGAAATGTATGTATACTTAAATTAACAATAGAGGAGGAAAAAAACATGAAATGTTTTAAAAAGAACCTCCCAACCAAGACAAAAAGAAGTCTCGGGGGGGGGGTCATTAGAAAGTAAAAGAAAGAAACCCAGAGACCAAATAAAGTGGTTAGTCCTTGGAATAGCCATAATAGGACTAAGTATCCTAGGAACAAGTTATGCTTATTGGAACTATACAACACATCAAGAAGGAATAAATGAAATCCAAACTTCTTGTATTAAA
>CANRBV010000026.1 GCA_947628965.1 uncultured Bacilli bacterium
GAACGGCTACTGAGAGAATATATACTGCGAAATATAAAGAACCGAATTATGAAAATGATTAATTTTCATAGTAAAAAGTGAACGAGGCAAGTTTTGTTTTCGCAAGAAAATGAAATTGGCGATAGTGAATATTTTTACAATTATAAAAGGCACTACCCTTTTATAATTCCCTTAAAAATAAGTGTCGGAATGATACTTATTTTTAACTTATTTGTAACTTTTGCCTTTACGAAAGTTTAGGCAATTGTGCAAAACAAGCAAAGGGGTTTTTAGGGAACTCCCTAAACTCACGAAATGGGCTATGCCCTAGTGAGATAGGTCATAAATGACCTCTTACTCTAAAGAAGATATGCAAAGGAGGAATTAGATGTATGATGGCAAACAAGTTTTAAGAGTAGAAAACAAATTTAAACAAAAAGATTTATATAATATCGGTGTTGAAATGAAAGATAGAAAAGGCACAGGAAACTACGATAAAAAAAGACAACAATTTAATGTTGAATATGTAGCAATGAACGAAAGAAATTTATATCAAGAGGTTAAACAAACTTTAAAAAAGAGAAATATTGAATATCTAAATAAACCGAACACCAACTTACTAAATGGTGTTACATTCACAAGTGGTTGTGAATTCTTTGAGGCTTTAGGTATGAAATTTATTGATAGTGGTAGAGTTTATCAAACAGGAGATAAAAAAGGACAAATTGTAAAAGTCCCCTATATTAAATCTAAAGAAGATATACCTCAAGCAGTTACTTATTTCTTTGATTCTTGTATGGAATATCTAAAAGAATTTGTCGGAGAAGAAAATATAATTCTTGCACAAGTTCATTATGACGAAGATACTCCTCACCTACAAGCCTATTTTCTACCTATTGTGAATGAGGTTAATAGAAAGTGTTATGTGAAAGATAAAAACGGCAATGTTGTAAAGGAAGAAATAACAAATAAAAAAGGAGAAATTACACTTGTTCCTAAACTACTCCGTGATAATAATGGAAAAATTGTTTACGAAAATGTAAAAGGAAAATTTTTAAACAATGACCAATTTTGGAAAGATAAAGGTGGACAAACCTCTTATGCAAAAATGCAGGATTCTTTCAACAAGTTTATTACGAAACGAGGTTTTAATTTAGATCGAGGTAATATTGGTGCTCATATTGAACATAAAACCAAACTTGAATATGAAATAGAAGAAAATAAAGCCGAATTAGAGGCTTTAGGGCAAGAAAAAGACAATGCCTTACAAGTTATCAAAAACTCTAAAAATAGTCTTGTAGAGGCTAACAAATCAATAAATAAAGAGGTATTAAATCCAAAGAAAACCATTGTAGGTTATAACTCAAATGATATTCAAAAAATGATAGATTATTCTAAAAGTTTAGAACAAATTAATGTTTTACAACAAAGTGAAATTGAAACTAAAGATATAACAATACAAAAATTAACTACTGAAAATGAAAGTTATAAATGTAATAAAGAATTAATTAAAAGAGATAATCTAATTAAAGAGCAAAAATCTACTATCAAAAATTTAAAGAAAGAAAATAATAGATTAAGTGATTTAGTAAATATTTTAGAAAGTAATATTGAAAATTTAAAAGATAAATTAAACAAAGAAATAGAAAAATGGAAAAAGTTATTTAATAAAATGTGTAATGCTCTTGATAAGGTTTTAAAAAGAGAACCTAAAGAGTATGTTGAAGATTATGAAGATTTGGCCGATTCTATCAATAACGATAACTACGACTATGAAAAAAATAAAGAAAAAGATAAAAGCGATTATGAAATTGGAATGTAGAAAGGAATGATAAAAAATGGCAATTTATCAAGATAAAAAAACTAAAAAATGGTATTATCGTGTTTATTACAAAGATTTACAAGGAAACAATAAACAAAAATGGTCTAAAAATTTTAATTTAAAAAAAGAGGCTCAAGTAGCCGAAATGGAATTCATAAATAAAATTAAAAATAATGATTATAGTAGTAGTATAACTTTTAAAGAACTTTGGCTAAATTTCCTAGACTTTAAAAAAGATAAAGTGAAAATAACATCCTATGAAAGTATAAAGAAAAAAGAAACTTATTTCACTACCCTCTATAATATTAAAATGGTAGATTATAATATAAGTCATTTTAATCAATGGAAAGAAGAAATTATTAAAAAAAATTTCTCCACTACTTATAAGAATAACATTTATAAAACATTAAGAGCCGTATTCAATTATGGTATAAAATACAAGAATCTACTCTCTTTAACCTCTATTTTAGATAAAATGACTAACTTTACTGATCCAAACGAATTAAAAAAGGAAATGTTATTTTTTACTTATGAAGAATTTAAAAAATTCATTGAACAAGAAAAAGATTTAACTTATAAAGCTTTTTTTGAACTTTTATACTTTTGTGGTTTAAGACAAGGCGAAGCACTAGCACTAACTTGGAACGATATTAATTTTGATACAGGGGAACTTACAATTAATAAAAATTTAACAACTAAATTAAAAGGGTTAAGGTATAAAATTTTAAGTCCCAAAACTAAATCAAGTTATCGTACCTTAATAATCAAAAATGATAATTTAATCAATGATTTAAAAACAATGTATGAACAGGCTACAAAAATGTATGATTTCACAAGAAATTGGTTTACATTTGGAAATGTAAATCCATTATCTACAACAACTATACAAAACCATAAAAATAAGAATTGCAAATTAGCCGAGGTTAAACAAATTAGAATACATGATTTTAGACATAGTTGCGCTTCGCTTTTAATCAATAAAGGTGCAAGTATTACTCTTATAGCGAAATACTTAGGACACGGTGATATTGCTACAACATTAAATACTTATTCACATATGTATAAAAATGAATTAGAAACAATCGCCGATTCTTTAAAAAATCTTTAAAATTATGGTGGTTTTTATACCAACTATTTTTTTTTGCAATAAATTTAAGTGGTAAATAAGTGGTAAATCATATCCAATCATTAAAAAAAGCCCTTAAATAAAGGCTTCGTTCTCATAATTGGTGGAGAATAAGGGATTCGAACCCTTGACCCCCACGGTGCAAACGTGGTGCTCTAGCCAGCTGAGCTAATTCCCCAAAAGAACAAGATTATAATATCATATAAAAAAAGGTTTCGCAAGTATTTTTATATATAATTTTTCTTTTTATTTTTCTTTAATTGTTATAAGACCCTTTTCTACTTCTTCTAATGCTCGTCCTAACTCTTTTTTATTATAATATTCATTTTCCTTCATTTGAAAATGATTTTTTTCACTCATTTGTTTGCTACGAATTGATGCAACGTGCACCAATTTATATTTAGAGTCTACTATATTTAATAATTTATCTATTGATGGGTATAACATATCCTCACATCCTTACAATACTATAATACTAAATATTATGTAAATGTGACAACACTTTCACCATTTTTTGACAAATCTTTTACAATGTCACGTAAAGCATTCAATATTTCTACCATTGCCCAAGTATCTTGTTGACAATAAATTTTCAAAGCTTCATACTTCAAATTAAATTCTTCTTTGCTCATTTTATCGTAATTTGCATATTCTACAATAGCTTCTGTTCCATTTTTAACAACTAAATTATCGTAACTTAAATTACTAAAGACTGGTAAAGTTTTTTTAATAGAGAATGACCCAGATAATCTTTTATCATAAAAATTAAATGTCTTTGCTCTTTCTTCATCAAAACCTAATTCTTCATACATTTTCGCATTAGTTTTGACAAGCCATAATAAATCAAATCCTCGATTATAAAGTTTCATTAAATCTGCTTTATATTTTGGAAAAATAGTAGCCATTTCTTTAATTCTTCCCTTTTCAAAACTAACGTTTTGTGCAAACAAAGTTCCTTTATCTGGATTCATATATTGAAGCATTAATTTAATCATATCTTCTCTTTCATCCTCATGCGTTTTTGCTAAGAAAATAATATTATCTTTTTCTTTATCACAGACTCCAGGCATTCGTTCAATATGCAAACTAAACTCAAAAGGAGATTGAATATAGGGCCATTCTCCTTTAAATCTTGGAACAGGACAAGGCATTGTTTCAAAATCTAAGTGATAAATAGGATATTCTAGTTGTTTTAAACCTACAGCAATTTTCTCAACATCTATATATTGTTTATCAAATTGAAGACAATTTCTTTGAATATGATGATACTTTTTTTGAATCCATTCTTCTGGTACATCAAGCATATTGATGTAGCCTTCATTAATTAAATCTAACCCTTTTATTGTAGTTCCATCTTCTTTTTTAAAACCATGACCACCATAAATATAATTTAAACTTGAATTTTTTTGGGGAATTTTTTTACCACAAATTGGCGTAAAATACTTACACTCCCCTCGTTGTTTATAACCACATGCTATTCCTAAATTTACACTGGATGTATCAAGTTCATTCAAATAATATTCTAGTTTTTGACGTTCCATATCAATAAACTTTTGATATTCTTTGGTAACTTCTGTCATATCAAAAAAAGTAACAAGTTCTTCTCCAGATTCTGAAGTGTGATACACAGGCTTTTTTCCCTCATAAGTACCATCAAATATATAATCTGCATTTAAAACAGCTAAATAGTAATGAAAATTTTTTAGTTTTTCTTCGGTATGGGTGCTTTGAAATTCATGTTCAATAAAGTATCTTTGAATAGCTAAATCATGTACATATTTTCCTAAATGATAACGATCAAACAATTTATTTCTTTGTTTTTCATATTCTTCCCTAGGCATTTCTTGCTCTAAAGGATAATCTTTTAATTCTCCTTTTAAATAAGAAATATTATTAATTCTTTCCCAAATAGAATAATATTTTTCTACTCTTTTACCTATTTTATGACCAGCTTTCAAATTCTTATATTTATTATTGGTTGTTGCTTTTACTTCAATAATATTGATACCATTTTTATTTTCATTATAAATATCGACATAACATAAATAACGTATTCCATTTAAAGAAAAATCAAAACACTCTTGATCCTTTGTTTTTTCTGCATATTTTGAAGTTCCACCAAATATTTCTTCACTAATACGCCCTGCTTCTATTTCTACTAATTTATAATAATCCAACATTGCTTCTAATTGACGATCTACTTTTTCAATTAAATCAATTTCTTCACCAGATTCTTCATTCAATTCATACATAGTCTCTAGCATTTCATTTAAATATTCTTGTTTTTCTTGCTTTTGATATTCTCCTAGACTAATATCAGCATCTAATTTTTCTTTTTTTACTTCTTCTAATGCAACAAATCTTTTACATTTCGTATATTCAATGAAATCAGTTTTTGAAATAGCCATATTTTATTACTCCAATATTTCTACATTTACGCTATTGGATTCTTTGCTATAGGTTAATTTTATTTTAATGTTACTATATTTATTTTCAGAATCTACTAAGTATCCAGCATCGACTAAATCTTTGCCCATTATATATTGTTCTTCTTCTTTTACTCTATCTAATATACTATTAGCATAATTTTGGGCTGTTTTAATTAGAATCATTTTTTCTGTTTCTTTTGCACCATTATCTATATTTTCAAAAGCATAACTTGTTTTATTAATAAGTATTATTGAAAAAATACCAATAATTACAATTACTATAATTAATTCTGGTATCGTATATCCTTTATTTTGCATGATAACCACCTAATTAGTATTCTAACATACTTTTTCTTTTAGAAAAAGAAAAAATCTCGATTATTCGAGATTATTTACAACATCTTGGTTCGTATATTTCACTAGATTCGTCTTCTTCAGAATAGCTATAACAAGGTTGGTAAGTGTGTCTATATACGTGATGATTAATAGTTTTTGTATGGCAAGGAATTATATGAGGTACTTCATAATTAATAACTCTATGGCAACATTTTACTTGTGGACATTCATAGATTGGTGGGCACATCATAGTTTGTCCAGAGCAACAACTAGGCATTCCTATGTCCATACCCATACCCATTCCGTAATCCATTTTGGCTTCAGTTGCTTCAGGAAATACACTCATATCTTGACAACGATTATTTTTCATTCTACCATTTCCTTTCTAGTCTATTTTATGACAAATAAAAAATGGTGCGCATGACAAATATACTAAAAGTAAAAATGATTTTCTATTTGTTTTGGAAAAGAATTTGTTGGCCTTTTACAAGTTCATAATTTACTAAATCGGTTCCATCGATATTTTCTTTATACATATCTACACCTGTAATTTGGCTATTTTCGTATGTAGTATAGTAATAAATTCCTTTATCTAAGTTACAGCAAGAGCTATAAATTGTAATTTCATATTGTCCTTTTCCCATATGTACACAACCTCTTTGTTGTTCTACAGAACCTAATATATGAAAAAATTGGCTAATACTTTCGGATTCACTTTCTCCTGATAAAGAGTTCATTTTCGTAAAGGTTGCTTTTACAAACCTTGATGCCGAAGATAAATCTCCTGGCAATCCTAAAGCTCCCATTCCTCGACTATAAATTTCTAAATCTAAATCTTTAGAAAAATGATTTTCAGGTTGCTCTACAGAGAGATGTCTATAATTATTTAAGTTAAAGAGTTGCATATCAAAGGTAGGATTATTCGTTAAAACCCCGACAGGATTTTCATAGATTTTTAAACCCTCTTTAATGCTTTCTACAACGATTGAACTTTCTTTATCGGCAATAATCCAATGTAAAGGAGAAGCTACAAGTTGTTCGCTGAAATTAAGATTTGTGATATTAATACGACTTAATAATTGCTTTGCTTCTTCTATGGTAGCGCATTGGGATAAAATCCATGGAATAAATTCGAAGGGAGCAATATTGTCTTTGTTTTCTTTTTCTTCAAAGTAAAAAGCATTACCAGGAAAATTTAATCCTGCCATACCAAGTCCTTTTTCATTTATAGCATCATAATATAAAGGATAGTTATCTGAAACATAAGCCATCCCAATCATGGCATAATGATTTTCTATGGATTTTGTTTTTCTAAAATGAAAAGGAAAATTTCTAGGAGTAATCGTTATAGTTTCTTTATAGGAATATTCCAAATCCAAATTTCTACCAAAATAATGATCTTTTGTTTTATATGTTATTGCTGTACACATAAAATCCCTCTTTTCTATTTTTATTACTATAGCACATTTTTAATAAAAAAGCATTTATTCATCGATAGGCGAAAAACCAATCCATATATAAGCATCATTCTGTTTTTGAAAAGTGTAAATGTAGGTGCTTGCTTGATCTAAATAAGCTTCTATATTCACTTGTAATTCTTCTATAGAAGGTGTTTCAAAATAATCGAGTAATTTTTCTTTTTGGGCATTGTTATAAATAGAAACTTTATTTTTAGTATCATCCCAATCATTATAAATATAGATTACTTTTTCTGTAATGGTTATGGTATTCTCATTTTTAGTAGCCACTACAATTTTCCTTTTAAATGAAGAAAACTGGTCTCCATCACATCCTAGAATATGCTCATAGGTATCCTTTTGAAATTCATAACCACAACCATATGCATTTAATAAATAAACGGATTGATGTTCTACAAAAGTATTTGCACCAAATATAGTTTGAACACTAGCCAAAGCCTCGTCTTTGGTTATTAATTCGGGAATGTCATTTTGCTTTTTTATATAAGCATTAATTCCTGTAGCAATTTGGTATAGATTTGTAATTCTATTCTTTTGATATAATTCCTTTAAGAGAGTTGCATCTTCACTTGGATGAGCGATAGCATCAAGTTCTTTTACAATTTTAGAATCTAAAGGTATGTTTGTTTCTAATTTTTCTTTTCTCACATTAAAAAGTAAGAATAAAAAAGTAAAACTCATTAATAGTAAAATTCCAATAATAATTCTTTTTTTCATAATATAGATTCCTTTCTTACTCTACTCTTTATATTTATTATATACTACTTTATTTTAAAAAGGAATTCATAAAAATTTTTGGTAATAGAAACATCAAAAAATTCTTTATTGCAAAAGAAAACTCCATCTTACGATGAAGCTATTCTATTATGTTATCAAAATATGATATTCTACTTTTTTAGTGTTAACTTTGTCATTTCTGACTCTTCTAAAGAATTTCTTCTATTAATCAAACTCATCAATAATCTTTGATACATATAATTCTTTTGAAGAGCTATTTTTTGTTCGTTCAATTTCATAAATTCTACATAATTTAGAGCAGGATTTTCCTTTTTCATTTTTTTATAAATATTTTTATGTTTCAAATAATAACTAAATGCATCTTCTTCTAATTTTTCTCTATTTTTAAAATGAGTATAGTGTTCTCTTGCCTCCTCTATTGTCGCTCTTCGAGCAATTTTTAGAATTTCCATTTCTACTTTACGATTATCACGAATCCATACATAACGGAGATAACCATTTTCATCATAATCAAAATGGTCTAATGTATTCCAATCAAAAAAATATGTGCCATCAAAAAATGCATAATTAGGAAAATTAGCAGGAAATAAAGAAGAATCTAAAAAATCTTCTCTACTTTTAATTTGTATATCATCATTTAACACAAAATATCGAATATCGCCATCATATTCATAAATGCAGTTTGAAAATTCTTCACAAAAATACTCTTGTTTTTCTTTTTCATTTAACATACAACAACTACCTAATAAACGAAGATAATATTGATTACAAAAAAGTAAAGCTATTGCAGGATCAGAAAAGGATAAAATATCTCCTTGGTGTAAATCAATATTTAAATATAAACCTTTTTTAAGATGAATCAATTTTTCAATATGATATTTTGTAATGATATCAGAAAGATTGTTATGATTAGTTTCAAACAAAGGAATAATAGAATTATCTACAATTAATTTTAACATTTGATCATTGGTATCTATTATTTCATTAGCCATCAATCTTTTCAATTGTTGTTGATTAGCATGTGCTACAGTAGAGATTCCACCTAACATCGTTAATAATGGCGAAAGCTCCGTCTCAGAAAATAACATTTTTCTCATAGAATTATTTAAAATAATAATATCATCTGTATCGAAACTAATATGATATAATAAACATTTTGTTTTTAAAGTAGCAGATTCATATAATTGATAGGGAAAAATAGCGTACTTATCGATTCTTTTTTTAGGAGTGAATTCAAAGAATGAAGTCGAATAAACAGATATTTTATCAGATAAGGCTCGTCTTCTTAAATCATTGATATTAAAGCGAAGAATATCCCCTTCTTTGTAAGAATCAAAATCTTTTATTAATCTAAAATAAATATAATCATCACTATTAAAATCGTTTAAAATCATAGTATAATTCTCCCATCACTAAATGATTATTTATTATAACAAAATAAATAATCCCTAGCAAGAAAAACGATTTTAGATAGAATTCAATTTTATCCATAAATAAAAAATGACCTAGGGCTTCAAAAGTTTCCTAGGCACTACTCGATATAAAATATATCAAAGATTATAGATTGGGTCAATACTTTTTAAACTATTTTTTATGTGTAATTATTCTGATGTACTATTTGCGATTATTAATTACGGCTTGAGCAGCAGCAAGTCTTGCAATCGGTACTCTAAATGGAGAGCAAGATACATAATCAAGACCAACAGTTTCACAAAAATTGATGGTTGCAGGATCTCCTCCGTGTTCGCCACAAATACCTAAATGCAAATCGCTTCTGGTACTTCTTCCTTTTTCAGAAGCCATACGAACTAATGCACCAACACCTTCTTCATCAATACGAGCAAATGGGTCAAATTCAAATATTTTTTTATCATAATAATCATTTAAGAATTTAGAAGCATCATCACGACTAAATCCATAAGTCATTTGGGTTAAATCGTTTGTACCAAATGAGAAGAATTCGGCTTCTTCGGCAATCTTATCTGCTAAAAGGGCTGCTCTTGGTATTTCAATCATTGTACCTACTTTGTATTCTAAAGAAACACCAGCATTTTTAATAATTTCATCTGCGGTTTCACAAACGACTTTCTTAACAAATTTAAGTTCGTTTATGTCTCCAACAAGTGGAATCATAATTTCAGGTACAACACTTAAACCTTCTTTATTTACGTTAATGGCTGCTTCAATAACGGCTCTTGTTTGCATTTTAGCAATTTCTGGGTACGTAATAGCAAGACGACATCCACGATGTCCCATCATTGGATTAAATTCTTTTAAAGATTCAATTCTTGTCTTTAATGCATCAAAACTCATATTTAAGCTTTCTGCAAGGCTTTTAATCTCTTCATCTTCTTTTGGTAAGAATTCATGTAGTGGTGGGTCTAGATAACGAATAACCACTGGATATGGTGCCATAGCACGATATAACTCTTCAAAGTCATTTCTTTGATATGGTAAGATTTTTTCTAAAGCTTCTTCTCTTTGTTCTACCGTTTCAGATGCAATCATTCTTCTAAAGTTAAAGATACGTTCACTTTCAAAGAACATATGCTCTGTACGACATAAGCCAATTCCTTCTGCTCCAAAGGCTCTTGCTTGTTTCGCATCTTTAGGCGTATCCGCATTGGTACGAATTTTCATTCTTCTTACCTTATCTGCCCAGTTCATAAATGTTTCAAAATCTCCACTAATACTTGGTTCAACACTTTCTAAAATACCATTATAGACTTTTCCAGTACTACCATCGATAGAGATTTCATCCCCTTCATGTAGAACTGTACCATTTTTTGTAGTGATAGTTTTTGCTTCTTCATCAATTTTTAATTCACCACAACCACTAACACAGCAACGTCCCATTCCACGAGCAACAACTGCGGCATGACTCGTCATTCCACCACGAATGGTTAATATACCTCTAGCATGATTCATTCCTTCAATATCTTCAGGACTCGTTTCTAGACGAACTAAAATCGTATCTTCTCCACGTTTAGATGCAGCAATAACGTCTTCTGCATTAAAGTAAATTTTTCCTGCCCCTGCTCCAGGACTTGCTGCAAGACCAGTTGCTAAAACCTCGCCATTTTTTAAAGCATCACTAGAGAATGTTGGGTGAAGCAAAGCATCTAATTGTTTTGGTTCTACTTTTAATAATGCTTCTTCTTCCGTAATCATTCCTTCGTTTACTAAATCAACAGCGACTTTTAGTGCTGCAGCAGCTGTACGTTTTCCATTTCTTGTTTGAAGCATAAAAAGTTTACCATTTTCAATTGTAAATTCCATATCTTGCATATCTTTGTAATGATTTTCTAACTTTTCAGCAATCTCGACAAATTGTTTATACACATCAGGCATATCGGTTTCTAGTTTGCTAATTGGTTCTGGAGTACGAATACCTGCAACAACATCTTCTCCTTGCGCATTAATTAAATATTCTCCATATAATTTCTTTTCTCCTGTTGCAGGGTTTCTTGTGAAAGCTACTCCTGTTCCAGAATTATCTCCACGATTTCCATAAACCATTTCTTGAACATTTACTGCTGTTCCCCAAGAAGATGGAATATCATTCATTCTACGATAGTAAATTGCTCTTTCATTGTTCCAACTTCTAAATACCGCTGTTACGGCTTCAATTAATTGTTCTTTTGGATCTTGTGGAAAAGGTACTCCTGCAATTTCCTTATAAATATTTTTAAAATCTTCGGTGATACGAACCATATCGTCTTCAGTTAGTTCGGTATCATATTTTACACCTTTTTCCTCTTTTACTTTATCTAAATGTCTTTCAAAAGAACTTTTTGGATATCCTTTAACAACATCAGCAAACATTTGAATAAATCTTCTATAAGAATCATACACAAAACGTTTGTTGTTGGTAGCTTCTGTAAAACCAACAGCTACTTCATCATTTAAACCTAAATTTAAAACTGTATCCATCATACCAGGCATACTAGCTCTTGCGCCACTTCTTACACTTACTAAAAGTGGATTGGTTTTATCACCAAATGTCTTGCCCGTCATAGACTCAAGTTCTTCAACTTTCTTTAAAATTTCATTTTTAATGTCTTCACTAATTGTTTCATTATTATCATAGTAATTTGTACATGCTTCTGTAGTAATCGTAAATCCTCTTGGTACTGGCATGCCAATATTTGTCATTTCTGCTAAATTAGCACCTTTACCACCTAAAAGTTCACGCATATCTTTATTACCTTCACTAAACAAGTACACATATTTTGCCATATTTTATTTCCTCCTTTAAAATGGTCTATTCCAATTATAACAACGGAAAAAAAATACGACAAGAAACTTCTCGTATTTTGACAATTTCTATACACTATTTTCTAGTATCTTTATGAGCATTTAAATAAACTTGACGCAAATGTTCATTGGATACGTGCGTATAAATTTGAGTAGTGGATAAAGAAGAATGCCCTAAAAGTTCTTGTACGCTTCGTAAATCTGCGCCATTATTAAGTAAATGCGTTGCAAATGTATGCCTGATTGTGTGCGGTGTTACATTATTTTTTATTGCCACAAGCTCAATGATATCCTCTAAAATTTGAGCAATTCTTCTTGAAGTAATTTTTTGACTATTTTTCGTAACAAATAAGTACTCACTAGTTTTTCCATCTAAAATTATATTCCTATCCTCTAAATATTCTTGTAAAGTATCTTTCGTGTATTCTCCATAAAAGACAATTCTTTCTTTTCCACCTTTTCCTAATATTTGGATTTTTTGTTCTTTTAAATCCATATTTTTTATTTTAATATTAGCAAGTTCTGATACACGGCATCCTGTATCATAAAGCATTTCTATTATTAACAAATCTCTACTTGTATAAATCGTTTCTTTATAACTTTCTATACTTGGAAAATTTAAAATAGTATCCATATCAATTTCACTTACAAAATTGGGAAGCTTTTTTTCTAATTTAGGATTTCTTATACTAGCAAATATATTTTTTTCTAGTTTCTTTTCACCAACTAAAAAGCGATAGAAACTACGCAAAGTACTTAAATTTTTAGCAATACTTCTATTTTTGTATTTTATACTATCTAAATATTTTAAGTAGTCTCTTATTTCTTCTTTCGTTATTTTTAAATAATCTATTTTTTTTTGCTCTATATAATTTCTGTACTTTTTCAATTCTTCTTTATAAGAAATGATAGTATTTTCACTATCATTTCTTTCCACTTTTAAATAATTCAAAAAGCACTTTATTTCTTTATCCATTATCGCAAATAGCCGTCCTCTTCTTCTAAAGAATCATTGTATTCATAAAGTCTTTGCGTTGTCTTTTTTCCGTAACGTTCTAAGTATTTTTTTTGTTGTAATAAATCTATTTTGTTTTTTATTAATTTAAGTTTTTCTGTTGATAATTTTTCCAGATCTTCTTTTTTCTTACTATTATCAGCAGTGCAAATTTGTCTTATTAAAATCTCTCTAGTTAACTCTTTTTTTTCAATAGTATTTTTCTTTTGTTCTTTTCTTCTTATATCTTCTTCACTAAAATAACCCATAAATTCACCATCTTTATATTTTTATTATAACAAATAAGTGAAAAAAATTCTTTTTTAGATAAGATTTTTACATTTTTTTTACTTTTATTTATTTAATCTATTGGGTTAAAATTATCAATTTTCTATGCTAACATAATATGGATTATCTTTAGTTCCTGTGCCTTTTTCATATAATACATTTGGCTTTAGATAAAAACTTGGAGATATATGGTGTTTTGTTTGTACACCATCATTGCTTAATCGAGTTCCTCCTCCATAAGTAAAGGACATACTTGCTAATGATGGAGTAATTGCCCATCGATAAAGACTTCCACTCTTTCCATAGTAAAACCAATCATTTATAACACATTCGGTATAAGTACTCCAAGATTCCGCATCAGGTAGTATTAAACTCTTACTTAAGCAAACATCTCTTGATGTTGTATCACTTCCACTTGTCGCAAATCCAAAATCGCTGGCATAAATTAATCCTATATTTGCAGTTGTAAATAATATACTTGGAGCAGATGGTGCACCTGTATTGCTTCTCTCTCCTTTATAAATGTCTTCTGCTTTTGTTATTTGATCATCAGGATTTACTCTTCCTTCTCCTAAATACCATTTTACTTTGTCTATGTATTTTTGATATTCATTTATACTGTTCCAATACGTTTGATTTAATATAGTTGTATTTAAGGTTGATTTCGTCCAATTATGATTTATTACTGATGTTCCACTCCAACTTACTTTTTCAACATATTGTGTATGTTTTACTAGTTTAACTCGGTTTTCGTAAGTTCCATCTTCTCCTTCGGTTGGCATTACTCCTACAATTCGGTAAAGTTCATCCTCACTACACGTTCCTTCACTTTTTAAACACACATAGTTATTTGGATCTTTTCCAACATAGCGATAATCTGTTGTGGCACTTTTACCCGTTTGGTCTGTTTCCTCATGGCTTTGTTTTATTACTTCTTCTTCATATTCTGATTTTCCTATTACATAATTTGCTAGGGTTACTTCAAAATCTATATTACACCTTATTGCTCTTTCATGTTTCGGATTCTCTTTTATTTTTATTCCCCAATTCTCTTGATCCCACTCTGCTTTTACTCCATTTTCACATACAACTTCTTTTGCTTTATATCCACTTCCTTTTACTGGAAACGGTTCTTCACTTTCTTCTTTATTTATTGTATATGCTATTGTCATATCTCGATTTACTATCTTTGGTATGACTCCTTGTATTACAATTTTACTTTTGAATATTTGATTCATTGTCTCTTCTATTGCTGGGGTTTCTTCATCCATCCATATTCTTAATTTATAACTCTTTTTTGCATTTCCTTCTATTGTTTCTTGTAATAAAACTCTTCCTTCTTTACTAGACTCTAATACCCTTTTTTCTTCTTCTTTTTCTTCTCCTAAATTATTTATATATTTTATTCGTTCATTCTCTACTATTTCATATTTTATATATTTACTTTTTAAAGTTGTTTCTTTTAACATTTCTAATCCTATTTCATACTCTACTGCATTCTTACATTTATTTTCTACAGTAAATGTATAGGGTTGTAAATTTTTTCCTTCTTCATCCCTTAAAGGATATGCATTCTCAAGATGTATTTCATTTTTTTCATTCGTTATTACTAATTTTAAACAACTACTTTGAATTTCGTTATATTCTTTTTGACTTACTGTATAGTTCCAATAAGCATAACTTGTTCCTAGAATACTTAGTCCTGTTATGGCGATTCCAAGGACTAACCATTTTATTTGGTCTCTGGGTTTCTTTCTTTTACTTTCTAATATACCCCCCCCCCGAGACCTCTTTTTGTCTTGGTTGGGAGGTTCTCTTTAAAACATTTCATGTTTTTTTCCTCCATATCTTAACTTTATTTTACTCTTTTTTATACTTCTTGGCAATATTTTTAAAAACTTTGACCTAATATTTTTGTAGAGTTACAATTGATGTGAAACATTTCTATATAAAAAAAGTAATTCAAGTCGTATAATTGAGTTAACCAAAAAA
>CANRBV010000027.1 GCA_947628965.1 uncultured Bacilli bacterium
TTCACATTCCTCTTCTATTTCAGTAATATAATGATTCACTATAAAAGATTCCTCCTCTAAGTTTAAATAAATTAATTGTGGATAGTTTGTAGCAATACTTTTTTTATTAAACCTTTTTTTGATAATATTTAAATTTTTCTTTGTTTATTTTATGCACTAGGGTTTTGTCTCTTTTAGAATAGTCATATATCGGAATATCTAAATTAAGTTCTTCTAATAAGGTAATTAAGTTTTCTAAATTCTTTAGTTGGTATAAATCCTCTTTTAAAGAATAGTTTAACAAGTTATAAACAATGCCTTTTATGTAAGTATTCTTTATTAAATAATAATATTGGTATTCATCATAAAATTTTCCCATACGTCTTCTATCTTTTGTATAAATAAATGGTTCGTATTCACTAATATTTTGACACGGAATAGGATTTATTCCTTCAATAATTAAAGAAGGATTCTTTGTAGAGTAATAAAGAAAACTATTCATTGTTATTTTAAAAGTTGAATTATTAGGAATAATTAATTTTGATAAACTAATAAAATATTTTCCATTATATACGCCATACCCTGATTTATTTAGGAGTGCATTACATTTTATTCCTTCCGTTAAAATAGACTTATATTTTTCTCTAGCATAGCAAGTGGCGTGATAATACCAATCTAAATTAATTTCACATTCCTCTTCTATTTCAGCAATATAATGATTCACTATAAAAAATTCCTCCTCTAAGTTTAAATAAATTAATTTTCTAATATTTTAACATAATTTGTTAGGTAAATTCAAATAAACTAAATTAAAAACTAGCAAAAGCATATATAAAGATTTAATTGAACTAGAAGGGTATGGAAATAAAAGTGTGGATACCTTATAGAAATACTTTTTATTGACAATTTTCGGGGGGGGGGTGTTATAATCATGCTATGATAAGAGAGGTAGAAAAATGAGTAAACAAAAGAATGAAATTTTTTTCTTTGGCTTTATAGTTTTTTGCATGCTATTTTCTATTCACACAGTTTCAGCTAGAATGCTTACTATAGATGAAGTCATAAAAGAATTTCAAAATAACAAAGAAATAAAAGAATCCAATGAAGATGGTTATGCTATTGAATGTAAAAAGAATCCAACAGAAAAAACACTTGATATTTATTTGAATAAAGAAAAAGTACTTAGCTATCAATATACAGATTCTTATATCGAGTATATAGAACCAGTACAAACTATTACAGATGAAAATTCACAAGAAATGATGGAAAAGCAATTTGGTGTTTTAGCTTATGCAAGTTATTTTTTGAATTCTATTTATTCATTGAGTGGCTATAACTATGATAGCTCACCTTTACAAGAAGATGAATCAGATAAATTAGATTTTGATTTATTATCGAATCCAGAAATGTATGATAATTATGGAATACTATTTGAAACCAAACAAGTTGACCCTAGTATTAATGGTCTCCAAGAATTTTTTACGCATATTAAAATGTCATTAGATACAGATAAAGTTGATAATTTCATGAAGTATATAGGTGTTGCAAAAGTGCAAAATACTGTACCTAGCATTAATGAAAACCAAACCGAAAATGAAATTGTTGATAAAAATGGTAATGTAGTTGAAAATCCCCAAACAGGTGCTACTATTTCCTTTGGTGTAACTATTTTATTAGGGATTTTAGCTTTAGTAATGCTAAAGTTTAGCAAAAAGAAAAGTGTATTACACAAGTTATAATTATAAAAGATTTAAGTTTATAAAAAGTATTGCCAATGCGCAATACTTTTTTGCTTAAAAATAGAATAAAAAAAAGTAAATTTAAGTCATCAAGTCCAAAATGAAAATTCAAATTTAGATTTTGTATTGTTTTGGATATTAATATTTTAATTACATTCTTCTCAAAAAACTAGCAAAAGCACATATAATGTTGTATAATAGACTTACCTTATATGAAAGAGGTTAGAATATGAATAAAATAAAAAAATTATGGGTTGAAAATCGTGTGCTGGTGGTTTTATTTATTATTGTTATTATATGCATATGCTTAATTTTAGGTGTATGTCTCAAATACTTTTTTGGAACTTCAAATTCTAGTTATGGCGATCGCCTAAATGGAATTGAAGAAGTTTTAATAACAGATGAAATAAAAAATAATTTTATAAATAAAATGAAAGAAGATGAAACAATTGTTGATGCTACCCTAACAGTATCTGGAAAAATTATATATATACATCTTATTTTCAATCAAAATGTAAAATTGGAAGAAGCTGAAAAGAAGGCTCAAACTTCAGTATCATTATTTGAAGAAAAATATTTAAATTTTTATGATTTAAATTATACTTTAAAGCAAGAAAATAACGATGGATTTCTAATTATGGGTGCAAGAAATGTTCATGGAAGTGGACTTATTTGGAATAATAACACAGAAATAGATAATGAAGGATAGTAGGTTGTAAATATGAAAAAGAAAAAGAAATATTTTATAATAGGGATTATTTTAGTTTTAGTCGTAAGTGCTATAATTTGTACAGTTTATTTTTATTCAATGGATAAGAGCCGTCTTAATGTAACAGAAAAAAGATATTTAGCAGAGAATTCAGCTGTTGTTCAAAATATTGATATCTTAAATAATATTCCTATTTTTGGAAGTAATGGAACAGGAGTATTTTATGATTTTTTAGAGGATTTTTATCAAGAATATGGGATAAAAACAAATCCAGTTCTTGTTGAAAAAAATGATACCACCAATAATGTTTATTTTAATATAAGCAATACATATAATGATGAAGATTTCGTATTTTATGAAGGACATTATGTTCTTATTAGTAAAACAATAGAAAACTTTAGCAAAGTAGATCATTTAGAGAATAAAAAAATTGGCGTATTAAGTGAAAATTTAAGTTATATAACTTCTTTTTTAGAAAATCAAAATCTAACGATTCAAACTTATAATACCAATGAAGAGTTAATGACAGCTTTTGAAGAACAAAATGATATTAATTATATGATTATACCTCTTGAAGAAAATATAGAAAGCATTTTAAAAAATAATTACTACATTTCCTATCATTTTAGCGATATTCCTTTTTATTATAAAGTAACAATAAGCAAAAATAAAACTTTTGGAAAAATTTTAGGAAAATATTTTTTAAAATGGAATAAACAAGAATTTCAAGATTCTTATAAACAACATTTATTTAAATTATTTGCCGATTCCCTTGGTATTTCGCTTACGGAAATAGATGCTATGCAAAGTATATCCTACGACTATGGATTTGTTAGTAATAGTCCTTATGAAATTTTAACTGGTGGAAATTATGGAGGTATTATTGCTCAATATTTAAAAGAATTTGTTGATTTTACAGATACCGAAGTAAAATTTACAAAATATAAAAATGTAAATAAGTTTCAAAATGCCATTAAAAATGGCAAGATCGATTTTTATTTTTCATTCTATAATATAAATAATAATTTTAATAATGTTGTAGCGAATATACCAATTCGTTTTAGCGTTTTAGCTGATAAAGAAGTACCACTTGTAGTTAATTCTTTAAAATCATTAAATAACAAAACGGTTTACGTTGAAGAATCAACTGCCCTATACGATTATTTAAAAGCAAATACTAATATTGTATTAAAAACATATAAAAAAGAAAAAGAATTAAAACAATTAGTTAAAGATGATGAAATTATTATTGTTGATTCCAATGTATATTATGCTTATCGCTTTAATATTTTTAACGAGTATAGCAATCGTTTTAGTGATGAAGTCGATGCTAATTATTATTTTAAAACAAATACAAACGAAACCTTTACAAAACTTTTTACAAAATTTATCAATTTTAAAGACCCTGCTGAAACGTTATATAAAGGAATATATAATTATGAAAAAACCTTTAGAACAGGAACAATCACGGGAACTATAGCGAAATATTTTATGTATATTTTAATTGTATTTATTTTGGTTTTTCTATATGCTTATAAATTTGCTAAAAAAGTGAAATTATCTAAAAAAATTAAAAAAGAAGATAAATTAAAATATATAGATCAATTAACTTCTTTAAAAAATAGAAATTATTTGAATGAAAACTTAGAAAATTGGAGTAAAAATACCATATATCCTCAAGCTATTATTGTAATTGACTTAAATAATTTACAATATATTAATGATACAATGGGCTATGAAAAAGGGGATGAACAAATTAAATCTGCTGCGAATATTTTAGTTAAAACACAACTTGATAAAAGCGATATAATTCGTACCGATGGTAATGAGTTTGTTTTATATTTAGTAGGTTATGAACAAAAACAAATCGCTAGTTATATTCATAAATTAAATAAGGAATTTAATAAACAACTTCCTTATGAACAAGGAGCAGCTATTGGTTATAGTATGATTTTAGATAATATTAAATCAATTGAAGATGCTATGAATGAGGCTGTCGAAGAAGTAAAAAAACAAAAAGAGAATAAAAAAGAAGGAAACTCAAATGAAAAGATTTAAGAACTTTTTAAAAAAAGTTTTTAGTGAAATAACAAGACCAGAGATGAGCGTGTTACCTGGACAACTCGCTTTCTTTTTTGTTCTTTCTGTCGTTCCGATTGTAACCCTCATTGCTTATGGGGCTTCCTTTTTACATTTATCTGTTGATTTTATCGGCAATTTTATTAATACCGCTTTTGGCCCTGAAATTGCAAATTTAATAACGCCGATGGTTAGCGTTACGAACATTGATTTTCGTTTTTTCTTAACACTTGTAATTGGTTTTTATATTGCTAGCAATGGTGCTGCTTCGATAATAGTAACATCAAATGCAATATATGAAATGCCTAACACGAATTTTTTTAGAAGACGTTTAAAAGCAATTATTATGACCATTTTAATGGTAATACTTTTCTTATTTATATTAATTGTTCAAGTATTTGGCAAAAATATCATTGATGCTATTACTTTAGTAAATATAAACGAAAAAGTATCTTCTACAATTGCTTTTACATTAAGTTTACTAAAAGGACCCATTGCATGGTTTATCATCTTTTGCTTTATTAAAATATTATATACTATGGCACCAGATCGTAAAGTAGAAAGTCTATATGTAAATTATGGAGCAGCCTTTACAACGATAATGTGGGTTTTAGTTACAGCAATTTATTCTTACTATATTAATCACTTTGCCCACTATGCTATATTTTATGGAGGTCTTGCCAATATTGTCATGCTTATGTTATGGGTTTACTTTTTAGCTTATGTTTATGTTATTGGAATGGCTCTAAATTATAAGGAAGAAACAACAAAACTGGAAAAAACAGGTACTATAAATATGGATGTTTAGGAAAATATAATATTGTGTACGCAAGTATTACTTAGTACGCAATATGTTTTCAATATCAAATTAATATGTTAGGTATTAACGATATCGAAAAGTAATACTTAGAAGGAAGAAAATAGCTTCCTTTTTTTAAGCAATCTTGACATTTTTATTTCCCTTTTTATAATATAAAGAAAAGAAGGGAATTATATGAACTTTTATGAAAAAACGTTACTAGAACAAACAAGACATGTAGACAGTAAAATTAAGAATTCGGAGATGTTTAAAAAATTTAAAAGAGATTATATCAATCAATATCAAGATATTTATAATATAAAAGCTTTAGAAGATCGTTTCATTTATTATACAAAAATGCACAATACAACATCCTATAACAATACTTATGAAGTTTTAAAAAAGAATGTTTTGGGTATTTGTGATAACCAACTTTTAACTTATGAGGAAATAAGAGAATTTAGCCGTTTTTTAAATTTAGTCAAACTAAATATTGTATTAGAACTAAAATATGTGGAAAGAATAACCATTAATGCAGAAAAAAAAGCTTATGGGGTTTTATTTTCGAGTTTATATGAAAAAGCAGATACAACAAACTCCTTTACACAAACGGCAAGGATTCCTACCATACTTTTAAAAAATTTTTATGAAATTCCTTTTGGAGAAGTTTTTTTAGGAAGTAATGTCAATACAACACTTTTTTTCGAAGATTATTATAGTGGACCTTTAGCTCCCCGAACTCTAAAAAAATAAATTTAATTTTCTTTTAATAATTGTATGTTATTAATAAAATTAGAAAGGAAAAGCAGAATGAGAATTTTAATTGTTGAAGATGAAAAAACGCTTGCGGAAATTATGGCAAGTAGTTTAAAGAAAGAAAAATATTCTGTAGATATTTCTTTTGATGGCGAAGAAGGACTCTATAATGCTTTAAGTGGAATCTATAATCTGATTATTCTAGATGTCATGCTTCCCTTTGTAAATGGGATAGAAATATTGAAAAAAGTGCGTGACAATAATATTGATACAAAAATTATTATGTTAACAGCTAAAAGTGAATTAGAAGATAAATTGCTTGGTTTAAATAATGGAGCAGATGATTATATGACAAAACCATTTCATATGGAAGAGTTAATTGCTCGAGTAAATGTACAATTACGAAAAGATACAAAGAAAAAAATTGCGGATTCTTTAGAAGCCTATGACTTAAAATTAAATTTAAAAACTTCCGTGCTTAGTTGTACAACCACAAATGATTCAATAGAAGTAGGATTTAAAGAGTTTTTACTTTTAGAATATCTAATACAAAATAAAAATATTATTGTATCTAAAGAACAAATTTATGACAAAGTTTGGGGAATTAACAATGTAAGTGAATCTAATAACTTAGAAGCGTATTTATCTTTTATACGTAAGAAGCTTAAAATAATTAATTCAAAAGTTACAATTCGTTCAATTCGAGGCCTTGGGTATAAATTGGAGGGTATAGATGAAGAAATTAGAAATTAAAATTTTTACAATTTTATTTACTATATTTTCTTTATTTTCTTTAAGCGTCTTAACTATATTTCAAATTCAAAACTATCAGAAAGAAAAGAAGAATATTGAAACAAATTTAAAACGCTTATTAGAAAATTCTGCAAATAGAGATTTTTGGATGGAAAATGAGAATTCAACTCGTTTTGTTGATGCTACTATCTATACTGTTTTTTTAGATAGAAATAGCGAAATTATAGGAATTATTAGTTATACAGAAGATGGTAATATTTCAAATGATGTTTTTACTCAAGCAAAAAAAATTATTAAAAATAATAAAGAAAGTAAACTAAAAATAGGCAATTTATATAGTAATCGTTATTCTTATATTTATAATATAAATCACGCTATAATAATGATAGATAATTTAGAAACAAATGTTAGACTTACTTATCTTTTAAACATTTCTATTTTACTTTTTTTAATAATTGAAATTATTTTATTCTTTATTGCAAAATTTCTATCTAGATGGATTGCAAAACCTGTTGAAGAGAGTTTTGAAAAACAAAAACAATTTATTGCAGACGCATCTCATGAACTAAAAACTCCCCTTGCAGTTATTATGGCTAGTGCAGATGCTTTGGCTACTAATCCAAAAGAAAAAAAGTGGTTAAATGCTATTCAAGATGAATCAGAACGAATGAATAAGTTAATTAAAAATTTACTTGATTTGGCAAAAGTAGAAAATAAAAATACCGCGAAAGTACAGGAAGAGATAGATTTAAGTAAAATTACGGAAAAAACTTTACTAACTCTAGAAAGTCTTTTATATGAAAAGAAAATAGAATTAAATTATGAAATTACTAAGAATATTAAGATAAAAGGAGATAGCGAAGAAATAAAAGAAGTACTATCTATTTTAATGGATAATGCTATTAAACATAGCACTTTAAATGGTAAAATCAATGTAGAATTAAAAGAAGACAAAAAAACTATACTATTAAAAGTAAGTAATAAAGGAAAACCTATACCAAAAGAAGAACAGGAAAAAATATTTGAACGTTTTTATCGTGGTGATAAAGCTCGTAATAGAGATAATAACCGCTATGGTCTTGGACTTGCTATCGCCAAAAGCATTGTAGAAAATCATCATGGTACGATTAAGTGTTCAAGTACTAGTGACTATACTACCTTTACAGTTTCTTTTAAGAAAGAGAAATAATTGCATTTTCATCGACTTAAATAAAATTGTATATTGTGAAAAGAAACGTAAAGATTAAAAAGAATTACTTCTTTATATAAAAGCTGCAAGATGTTCTTTTCCAAATTTTACTTGTACCGATCCATGTGGTTTTAAAGAAGGAATAGAATTAACAAGAAAAATATAAAGCACTATGTTGCTTTTTTCTTTTGGAATGATAATAAATTTATTCCCAAATATTGACAAAATTTGCTCTAAAAAGTAAAATAAGCTTAAAGAAGGAGAGAAGTAAATGAAAAAAGAAAAAGCCAAAAAAGAAGTAAAAGAGATTAAAACTCAAAAAGCATTAGTAACATCAAGAATTTTATTTATTTCCGTTTTAGATAAGATTTACTTAATACTTTTAGGGTTATGGTTCTTAATTGGAACAATTACTATTTTTAGAGGGCATATCTCAAGTTTAAACTATGGTTTCTTTGGTAGAGTAGGTCGTGAAATTTTATTCTTAATTGTATTATTCATTGTCTATTTAATACTAAACTGGTTTTACAGATGCGCTGCTAAAACAATGCTATGCTTAACAAAAAATGAGGTGTACAAAGAACATTACATTCCATTTAAAAGAAGTGAAGATAGTATTCCATTAAACAAAATTACGAAAGTGACAACCATTAATGTTTTCTGGATTTTTAGAACATTGATTATTCATCAATATCATAGTTTTCCACTTGTATTTATGACTTGGAACAACCAAGAATTTAAAGACAAATTAAACGAATTAATTACAACAGATTCTGAAAAAGTTGAAAATGAATATGAAAGTAGAAATATTATTACGAAAGAAATGTATAAATGGTTAAGCTATATAGGAATGGCTCTTGCAGGTATTATTGTATTATTGGGAATTATTCGTTTCTTTACTTATATGTTTAGTGGGGAAAGAAAGATAGCTGGAGTTTATACATATGAAAATAATAAGGTAACTTTAAATAAAAACGGAAGTTGTGAAATTATTGGTTTAGTGGATCATGTAACGGATTGTAGTTGGAATTATGATAAACATGATAAAGAAATAATACTACTCTATGAATATTATTATACGAGTTATTATGGTAGAACAATTTCAAACAGTGGTACAAAAACATTTAGTTATGATTCTAATGATAAATCATTACTTGTAAATGGAGATAAATATACAAAATAAGAAATTAAACTTGGAATTTTCCAAGTTTTTTTTACATAAAAATATTGAATTTTTTGAGAATCGTTTTATAAATTTTTAAATGTTGTTATAATCTTTGTTTTTAGAAGATATCACATATATTTTTATAATTTTTTATATTTTTGCTTTCAAAAGTAGTAAATTGGTAGTAAAAATTATAGAACCAATTTCTTAATAGTTTAAAATTTTATATAAAAACTACTATGCATAATTACATAATAGTTAAATATATTCATGAAAGTGACTAGTGGCATAGCCACTAAGTCTTCGCCATAATAAGGTATAGTATTAACCTTATTATATAGCATGATGCATGTAACAATTTTTCTATTTAATTTTAGATATAATTTCTTTTAGCCTTGTAATAAATTTTTCTTTGTCATTTAAAAGAGTACGCAATTCTTTTAAAGAATTACTATAGTCGGTATCTTCTAAAAAGAAATTAGCATAACCATCTTTACCAAATTTTTTTAATGTATGTTGATAACACTCTTCAATTGTTTCATCTTCGCTAAATTTAGAAAAATGTGTAATACTATAGAGGTAAATTCTTTTTAATGAATCATTAACATCAATATTTCTATCTGCAGACGATAATATTTTTCCATAAATATTTCTAGGGTCTCTATCTAATGAAGCTCTATGATCTTCTATCGCTTCTTTCATTATTATTAGTTGCTCATCACTAAAAAACTTTTTTAGGTTCTTATCGTTATACATAATTTGAGCAGAAGCCTTTTCATGATTTTTATAATCTACATAATACCCAATATCATGATATGCTGCTATTACATATAACATGTTAATATCAATATTCAAATTCTTACTTAATTTATAGCATCTATTAATAACATATTCAACATGATCTATTTGATGCCCTTTATCATTAAGTTTATATTGGGAAAATACATATTGTTCGATATATCTTTTTAATTTTTTATTCAAATTCATTAAATCGTCTCCACATATTTGATAAATATTTATTTTTATTGATTATTAAATTCATAAAAAATAGCACGTTAATATTTTTTTACAAGTTTTTTGTATGTTTATAATATCATATTTTTTATGTATATATCAATTTTTTGGGGTTAAAAAAAGTAATTCTAACAAATTTGTTAAAAAGTAGTAAATTGATAGTAATTTTAATTTAAAGTTTTATTTATATGCTCCAAAATAAAGGCTTATTAACTATATTCAATATTTTTTTTACATAAAAAAACAAAACTAAGCAAAATAAGACAAAAAAAGAATACATTATAAACATATTTTTTTCATACTCTGTAATAGGAGAGTGGTGGATATGGATAAAGAAGTAGATAATTTAATACTTGGTGGACATGAACTTAAAATGAATGATCGAAGAGAAATATTCTTAACGGGCATTAAAAAAATTGATAGTTTTGATAATGAAGAATTTTTAATGGAAAGTAATATGGGAATAATTCTTCTTAAAGGGACAAATTTAGAAATTATTAAACTCGATACACATGATGGAAATGTAAAAATAAAAGGAAAAATTAATAGTTTTAGTTATGTGGATGGGGAAGGAAAACAAGACAAAGAAAGCTTTTTTAGCAAATTATTTAAGTAATGAATTATAAATTACAATTACTTTCTTTTTTAGTTTCTTTCCTATTTGGTATTTTCTTTTATTTTACAAGCCTTTTAAATCATAAAATGATACAAAATCAACCTATTTTTATGAAATACATTGTTACTTTTCTCTATATCTTAGTCATATCCTTACTTTACGTTCTTTTGATGTATAAAGTAAATTATGGAATTATTCACATTTATTTTATTTTTATATTATTTTCAGGATTCTATTGTGGATGGTTATACCGTAAAAAATTCAAAAAATTTTGTAAAGTAAAGAAGAATAAATTGAAAGAGTAAGTTTTTAATGTTATAATTTTTTAAGATAGGAAGATTAAAATGGAAAAAAGGGTAAAGAATAAAACCAAACGCCGCTTGAAATTTTTAGTGTGTACTATTCTTTTATTAGTGAGTGCTTTAGTAGTAAGTGTATATAAAGATTTAATGCAAGTGTTAAGAAATAAAAATGAAATTTCCTTATTAACCGAACAATACAATTCTTTATTACATGATGAAGAGTCTTTACAATCAGAAATTACTAAATTACAAGATAGTGATTATGTTGCTCGTTATGCTAGAGAAAAATGGCTATATACTTTGCCTGACGAAATTATCATAAAATTACCAGACAATAAAGAGTGAAAACTCTTTTTTTTATTAAGAAATTTTTGTATAATACTAACTAAGTTGGTGGGTTTTATGAGAAAGTTAATGGAAATTAAGGATTTAAATGTAGAAATTCAAAACAAACCTTTATTAAGTAATATTTCTTTAAATTTTTATGAAGGTATTTCAATATTTCTATGTGGACCAAGTGCAAGTGGAAAAACATGTCTATTAAAAACAATTGCAGGTTTAAATAAATACAGAGGCCACATCATAAAACAGGGTAAAGTAGAAGTAGTTTTGGATAGAGAATCCTTTTTAGAAGAAAGTTTAATTAAAGAAATAAATTATAACAATTTGGATGTAGAAGAACAAAAAATGATTCATAAATTTATTTCAAAAACAGATTTAAACAAAAAAATAAGTGAACTAGAGGAAGAAACAAAAATATTAATAAGAATTTGTAAAGCATTCTTAAATAAACCAGCGTTACTTTTTATTGATAATATATTGCTTTTTTTAAAACCTAAAACATTACAAAAAATAAAGGGATATTTAAAGAAAAATCATATTACTTTAGTTTGTGTTTCAAATGATATAGAAAAGGCCCTTTATTTTGACTATATGATTGTGATGAATAAAGGAAGTGTAGCCATAGAAGGTAAAACTTTACAAGTATTAGAGCAAGAGAAAATTTTAAAAAGACTAGGAGTAGGATTACCTTTCTATGTCGATTTATCAATTCAATTAAAATTATATGGACTTATCGATAAAATTTATACATCAAAAGAAGATTTACGAGGTGCATTATGGAAATAGAAACTTATATTAAAAAAGGCGTTATCAATGCTTTTCAATTAAAACAAAAAATAGTAGATAAAAATGATTTTTCTAGTTTAGAAGAAAATGTTAAAGTTAAAAACTATATTTTAAAACGAACTTCTTGCTTTGATAAAAGATTAATAGATAGCTTAAAATTAGTAAATTTAGATGAAGATATTTTAAATAAAAAAATGAATATTTTATCTTCTTCTGAAAAAATGAAAGTAATTCTAGCCATAGATTTAATTTTAAATAGTTCAACTCTCTATATATATCGATTTGATGCTTATTTTATGGAAAAAGATCTTTTATTTTTTAAAAAACTATTTAAAAAGTTAGTAAATAAGTATCATAAAACGATTGTCTTTATAAATTGTAAACCTTCTTTTCTTCTAGATTTTGTTGATCATTATGTAATTGAAAGAAATAAAAATGAGTTCGTTGAAATAGAAAAACCAACTTTTTATGAGAAAAAACTAGAAAATCTTATTGAAATTCCTAAAATAGTAGAATTTGTAAACTATATTAATGAAGATGGTAAAAGAATCAATCAATATGGTGATTTAAAAGAATTACTAAAAGCAATATTTAGGGAAGTGTAACTATGCGTTATTTAATTAAGTATTCCTATGATGGAAGTCATTTTAATGGATTTCAACGTCTTAAAGATAAAGAAAGTGTGCAAAGTGCTTTAGAAAGAGCTTTAACGATTCTTAATAAAAGTTCTGTTGTTGTTAAGGGTTCTGGTAGAACAGATGTAGGTGTACATGCTAATGGTGGAGTTGCGCATTTTGATTTAGATGTGTCTATTCCTAAAAATCGCCTAGTTAAAGCTTTAAATCGTATTGTGCATCCTTATATTCATGTTTTAGATTGTCAACAAGTAAGTAATGATTTTCATGCTCGTTTCTCTGTGAAAGAAAAAAAATATGTATATAAAATATGGTGTGGTCCTTACGATCCTAAAAAGTACGACTACTATTTAATATATGATAAAAAAATAAGTCTTAAAAGATTAAAAGAATGTGCCAAAATTTTTGTTGGATGCCACGATTTTCATAATTTTGTTTCAGGAGAAAGAGAAAACTCTAATGGAACGATTTATCAAATAAAGGTTAAAAAAAGAAAGAATTTGATAGAAATTACCTTTAGAGGGAAGAGCTTTTATCGCTATATGGTTCGTAATTTAGTAGGTGCAATGCTTCTTTACAACGAAAGAAAATGTGCTATAATAGACCTCAAAAAAATGTTGGAGAAAGACTATTATAAGAAGCTTGCGACTGCTCCAGCCAATGGTTTATATTTGGAAGGTGTTTATTATGAATGAAAAAGGATTTAGCGACGAATTAAACAAGCGTTTTAACGATCTAGCAACTTTATTTTGCCAATTAAATCAATGTAGTGAAGAGAGTAAAATAGAGTTGCATTCGAATATTTTAATTAAATTAAGTTGTTTTAGTCATTTCTTAATAGAACATAATTCTTATATAAAAGATTTGCCAAAAGAACACTTAAGTATGGTTTATACCTTGTTAAGTCTTGCTAAGGCAGAAAATTTAAGTAGTGCTATTGAACTTGTGGATATTTTAGAAGAACAAGGAAAAAATAGATAGAAGGGAATAAAATATGGAAAAAGTAAATGTAGATGGTAACTATTTAAATAGTATGTATTTAGCAAGTGATAGTTTTCGCTTTATGATTGATTTAAATAGTTGTTATGAAGATTTAATTCATTTAGTACATAGCAAAAAAAGAGGAAGAGCAAGCTTGGATAAACATATATATATAGTAGGATGTTTATATAAAGGTTTAAATTTAATTAAAAAGAATTGGCAATATGTAGATGGACTTCCTAAAGAATATTTATATATGGTTTTCAATATTGTAAAACTTGCTAAAAGTGAAGAGCTTGAAGAAGCATTAGAACTTTATAATGATGAAGATTTTCAAAAATTACAAGAAAATTATGTAAAAACGCGATAAAAGTGCAAATTTGTTTGACTTTTTGGCTTTCTTTGCATATAATTTTAACTGGTACATTTTATTTGTTATGAAGCTTTATGCCTTGGGAAAGCAGAAGAGTGGATGACTAATGAAAGGAAAAGAATTCGTATGAAAACATTCATGCAAAAAAAAGAAAATATTGAACGTAAGTGGTATGTGATTGATGCAAGTGGTATTGCATTAGGACGTGTTGCTACCAAAGCTGCAACTATATTAAGAGGAAAACATAAAGTAACTTATACTCCTCATGTTGATTGTGGAGACTATGTAATTATTACCAATGCTTCTAAAGTAGTTTTGACTGGTAACAAATTAAACGATAAGATGTATTACAATCATAGTGGTTATCCAGGAGGACTTAGAGAACGTAATGCAAAAATTATGATTGAAAATTATCCTGAAGAAATGTTGGAAAGAGCAATTAAAGGAATGCTTCCTCATAACAGACTTGGTAGACAAATGGCGAAAAAGTTATTTGTTTATGCAAATGAAGAACATAAACATGAAGCTCAAAAACCAATAGAAATGAAAGTGGATTAGGAGGGTATTATGGCTACAAGTAAACAAAGTTGGAGTGCAACAGGGCGTAGAAAACGTTCTAGTGCGCAAGTAACAATTACTGGTGGAACAGGTATTATTACGATTAATGGTGTAGATGTTAATGATTACATGCCTTATGCTACATTGGTAATGGATTTAAAACAACCTTTAACTATTACAAATAATGAAAACAAATTCGATATTACAGTAAATGTTAAAGGTGGAGGATTCTCTGGTCAAACTGGAGCCATTCGTTTAGGAATTACTCGTGCACTTCTTAAATATGATGCAACTTCTGATCCAACAAGAGATGATTCTTATCGTAAAATATTAAAAACGGCTGGATTCGTTACAAGAGATCCAAGAGTTAAAGAACGTAAAAAACCAGGACTTAAAAAAGCTCGCCGTGCACCACAATTTAGTAAACGTTAGAAGTATCAATCGTTCAATTACCATAAACTTAAGTGTTTATGGTTTTTTTTATAAATATATTGGGTGAATTTTGGAGAGGATATTCGAAATGAATATTCGAATTTAAATAATTAGTAACCAATAAAGATGAACTTTATTGGAAAAGTAATTGTAAAACTATGAAATAAAAAATCAAGAGTCAA
>CANRBV010000028.1 GCA_947628965.1 uncultured Bacilli bacterium
TACTAGTTGTTGGCTAGACTTTACTAGGTAGGATTTCCACCTACTAGATTATTAACCCTTATCTGGGCGCACAATTGCAATTTGTAATTAAGAAACATTTAACTTTGATAGTATAATTTTTAAATTCTCATCAATTGTCTTTAATCCATCTAACTCTATTTTATTGCATTTCAATTTTTTAAACCATTCAATTATTTCCAATTCATCTTTTTTATATATTTTGTTAAAAAAGCTGTTTTCTTTTTCATATAAGTCACCATTTTCAAGAATTCTATCTCCAAATTGTTTATAAGATCTTTCTTTTACTCTTTTTAATCTTGTTTCTTTATCTAGTCGAATATATACAGCGAAATCATACATACTATTTAAATTGCCATAATCTCCTTTACATGCTGTAAAAACAATATTATTATATTTACTAAAATCTCTTTCTATCTTTTTTACTACTTCATCTTTTGATATTGAATTCTCATATTTATAATCATTATTATCAACAAAATAATAATCTTCAATATCAATATGTTTATATTTTAGAATATCTGCTAGTTTCTTTCCTAATGTGGTCTTGCCACTTCCATTTAAACCACAAATTATTATTTTTGACATTTTTAAACTCCTATATTAATTAATACAAATTATTGTTTTTTACTTACTCAAATTGCAATTCATCATTATAATTTTTTTATATAATATTCAACTTTTATAATTGTTCCATCAGGATAAAATTCTTGATCACTTTTAATATAATCTATAAAACCATAATGTTTATATATTTCCTTATTTCGTTCATCTGATGGCTCTACCCCTAAAGTAACATATTCATATCCATTATTTTTTAAATCATTTAGCATATAATGAAATAATTTACTAAAATATCCTTTTCCCTGATATTCATTATTTGTACGAAAAGCTGATAAATACACACAATTATCACTAATAAGATCATTACTGTTTTGAACTATTTTAGCATTTAAATGTGCTGTTGCTTCACATATTATTATTCCATCTAAAATTCCATAGTAAGGAATGATATATCCCTTTTCATAATTATCTATGTTTTCTTTTTTCCATTTTATCCAATTACTTTTATCTTTAACTGCTTTAGATATTTCATAATCCCATTTTTCTTGCATCTCTTTTATCGAAGCAATTTTACAAATATAATTATCCATTATTAATCATCCTCTATAAATAAAAATTACTATTTGTTTCACTAAATATTATATCAGAAAAAAAGCAGATCTCATATAGAGTTTATTCATTCATTTCAATTTTTCATATCTACAAATAGGGCATCTTCTATCTCTACTTCTATTAACTATACTTGTTCTCATTCGTGTCCTTTAGAGCATTTCCACCATACTTTTTTGTTAATATTAGACATTACCATATTAGGTCTTAAATTACCATTCTTTTGCTAGAATTGGATTTGTTGTGGCTAGATCATTGTAACCAACAATTGCTTGTTTTCCAGAACAATAAGGACATCCCGTTCCTCTGTTTCTATTAGTAATGACTGCTTCCCATTGTTTATTTCCATCACTTTTAGTAAATGAGCAACAAAAAAAGCCAATATAGATGCTAACATTTTTGTTTGCATAATTGTTTGCAACGAGAATTCCTTTATTTATAAGGGTTTCAAGGGTGTTCTTGCAAACATTTCATTTTTTTGCAAACATTTTGCAAACATTTTTTGAAATATTAGCAATTTTCACTCATTTTTCTACTTGTAAAATCTTCGCAAACCCTTATAAAACCTACTACTTTCCACAACAATTTTTATACTTTTTACCACTCCCACAAGTTCCTTACAATCTAATATATATAGTATTTATAGTATTACCGTTATTATCGGTATTTCAAGAAATTTTAGGTCTGGTAACAAATAGTATTTATGTTATTTATAGTATTATGTTTACTATAAATATCTCATAAAATGGGAACAAATTGGGAACATTGTTATCATTCGCCTACATGTATATTTTAGCACAAATAATTAGTTAATAACAACTTTTTTATTTAGCTTATTACAGAATTGTAGTTTTGTATTATAAAGTAGTTAATTTAAAAATTTTTTTCGTATATAAATGCTAGTTCTTTATTAACTTTTCCTAATTTTCCATATTCTTTATTTTCAATAATAGTTTGATAAACTTTTTTGCATCCAACGCTTTCATATACTCCATAACTACATGATTCATCAGTTAATATTTGAAGATTTTTCATATTGTCTTTTTTTGCTAAATCAAATACATCTAACAATAATTTTTTGCCTATACCTCTTCCTCTATATGATTTATCCAAAATCAACATTGATAATTCACCATCAAAATAATCTCTCATATTATCAGGAACATAATCATAATTTTTTTCATATTCCTTTAAAGCATTAACATCTTTTATTTCTTTACTTTTATATAATATCTTTTTAACAAAAGCATAAAATTTTTTCTTTAATATATGCTTTTTTGAGTTCCATTTTGAATAACCTGCAAACCCCAACAATTTATTATTTTCCTTATAATAAACAAATTGTTCTGATTCTTCTAATATTTCTAGTAGATAAATCCATGCACATAATCTTCGACTAGCACCACTTTCAACTGCGCCTAAATTCCACTCATTTTCTAATAATTCAACAGCTTTCTTCATATCATTAAATTTCATTTTTATCACCAGTTTTAATATTTACTCATTCAATATTATATCATGAAAAAACAATGCTATAAATTTTTTTGTTAAATTTTATTGTCTTTTATAACTTTATTTCTTATTTATACTTAATAAATCAAAAAACTTTACGGTAACACAAAAATATACTTAATTACATAAAAAAATCAGCACAATGCTGATTTACAATGTTATCATAAAATGTTCCCATTAGGAAAACCCTGATCTTACGGGGCTTTTTGGGCATTTTTGGGAACAAAATGAATTTTTTGTGCACATTTTGAGCACATTTTTATAGTTTTAGGGGTTTTCTTTATGATTTTTTTCAAAACCAAATGCCTCGTAAACCCTTATAAAACCTACTACTTTCCACAACAGTTTTTATACTTTTTACCACTTCCACATGGACATGGATCATTACGCCCAATTTTTTTCTCTGCTTTTTTAGGTGTTTGTTTTACTTTTTCTTTTCCATCGTTTGCAACACCTTTAATTGTTTGTTTTCTTTCGGTATTTTGTTCAATATTGGCTTTAAGCAAGAAACTCGCTATATTCTCATCTATTTTATCAAGTAAATTTTCAAATAAATCAAAACCTTCAATCGTATAAGCTTGAAGTGGGTTTACTTGACCATAGCCACGTAGCATAATTCCTTCTTTTAAATGTTCCATTTCACTTATATGATCAACCCATAAAGAATCTATGATTCTCAAAGTTATAGCACGTTCAAATTCATGGAAATTTGGAGCAACACTAATTTTCTTTTCATAATCATTTATAATACGATCTGTTAAATACTCTTCGATTTCTTCTTGTTTTTTATCTTTTAATTCATTAACATCGATAGGTTTATTTTTAACATAATTCGTGTTGACAAATTCAACAATTTCGCTTTTATCATCATCCGTCAAATAGCCTTCAGGCTCAATATGATTTTCAACTAAAGTTTTAATCGTATTTTTTAATATTTCTAAAATACTTTCATGAATATTTTCATTATCTAAAACTTCATTTCTTTTTTCATATATAATTGTACGTTGCTCATTAACTACGTTGTCGTAATCAAGCAAACTTTTACGCATATCAAAGTTGTTACCTTCAACCTTTTTTTGGGCAGTTTCAATACTTCTCGTAATGGCTTTAGAACGAATGGATTGATCGTCCGTCATACCAAGACTTTGAACTACTTGCTTAATACGATCCGTACCAAACATACGCATTAAGTCATCATCAAAAGATACAAAGAATTGACTCGTACCAATATCTCCTTGACGACCACTACGACCACGTAATTGGTTATCAATACGACGTGATTCATGTCTTTCTGTACCTATAACATATAAGCCCCCTAGCTCTTTTGTTTCTTCGGTAAGCTTAATATCGGTTCCACGACCTGCCATGTTGGTTGCAATGGTAATAGCACCTTTTTCTCCAGCTTTCGCAATAATTTCTGCTTCTCTTTCATGGTTTTTGGCATTTAAAACCTCATGTTTTAATCCAGCTTTTGTAAGTAATTTACTTAAATGTTCGTTTGCTTCTACAGAAATAGTACCAACTAGAATAGGTTGCCCAGTTGAATGAATCTCTTTAATCGTATTTACGATTGCTTTGTATTTTCCATTCATAGTAGCATAAACCAAGTCTGGTAAATCAACACGAGCAATTGGTTTATTTGTTGGAATTTGAATAACATACATATTATAAATGTTTCTAAATTCTTCTTCTTCGGTTTTAGCTGTACCTGTCATACCAGATAATTTTTCATACATTCTAAATAAGTTTTGGAACGTAATGGTTGCCATTGTTTTGGTTTCAACATTAATTGTTACCTTTTCTTTTGCTTCTATTGCTTGATGAAGCCCATCACTAAATTGACGTCCTTGCATTAAACGTCCAGTAAATTGATCAACAATAATGACTTGATCGTCACTTACAACATAATCAATATCTTTTTTAAAAGCATAATTAGCTTTTAGAGCTTGATTTACATGATGAACTAAATTTGTATTGTTGATATCATACAAGTTATCCACATGGAAAAACTTTTCAATTTTTTTACTACCAGCTTCTGTTAGGGAAACGTTTTTTATTTTTTCATCAATCGTGTAGTCTTCTTCATTAATTAAGTTTTTAACAGAACGATCAGCATCTACATATAAAGAGCCATTATTAGCTTGACCACCAGAAATGATTAAAGGTGTTCTTGCTTCATCGATTAAAATAGAGTCGACCTCATCTACAATACAAAAATGAAGCGGTCTTTGTACCCTATCTTTAGCATCCACAACCATATTATCTCTTAAGTAATCAAATCCAATTTCATTATTTGTTGAATATAAAATATCACAAGCATAAGCTTCTTGCTTTTCTTTTGGAGATAAATCACGTAGGTTTAGACCAACAGTTAAGCCAAGAAATCTAAAAATATTGCCCATCCATTCAGAGTCACGTTTAGCCAAAAATTCATTTACTGTAACAATATGTACGCCTTTACCTGTTAAAGCATTTAAATAAGCTGGCATCGTTTCTGTTAATGTTTTACCTTCACCTGTTTTCATTTCCGCTATATTACCAAAATGAATAGCAAGTCCACCAAGAATTTGAACATAAAATGGTTTTTCACCAATAACACGGAATGCTGCTTCACGCACTACGGCAAAAGCAGGAACGATTAACTCATCCAAAGATGTTCCATTTTCTAATTCTTTCTTAAATTCTTCAGTTTTCTTTTTTAAATCCTCGTCGGATAATTTTTGCATTTCTTCATCTAGAGCTACAATTTTATTTGCAATCCCTTCAAATCTTTTTAATTCTTTGTACTCGGAATCAATTAATTTTCTTAAAAATCCCATCTTGTCTCACCTTCCACTGCCATGTATTATAACATAGTTCTTAGGAAAACTAAAGTTTTTTAACCTTACCTAAATAAAAAAGAAGTAAATTTCTTTACTTCACATTTAGAATACCATATTTTCCATCTTTTCTTTTATATAAAACGGATACACATTCTTCATTAACATTTTTAAAAACAAAGAAATCATGATCTAACAATTCAGTTTGTAAAATAGCCTCTTCTTCATCCATAGGTTTCATTTCAACATTTTTCCTTTTTACTATCTTACTATCATTTTCTTCTTCATTTTCAATTTCAAAATTAAGATTTAATCCAACCTCGTTATTTTTATATTTATTTTTTATTCTTGTTTTGTTTTTTCGGATTTGTCTTTCTAGTTTGTCCATAACTAAATCAATTGCCGCATATAAATCTTCATGTCTTTCTTCAGCTCTTAATGTAAATTTTGTTGTTGGAATCGTTACTTCAATAATTTGCTCTAAGTTTTGCACTTTAACATTTACATAGGCATTAATTTCTTCTGGCGTTTCAAAGTATTTATCAAGTCTTTCAAATTTTTCTGTTACATAATCTCTTATAGCGTCAGTAACAACAATTTTATCCCCTCTTATATTTATTTCCATACGAATCACCATCCTTGTATAAATTATATCATAAGAAAACAAAAAAAACTACTAAACCGTAGTTAATTCTGTAGATACAACATCCACTGCTTGTAGTCCTTTAGAAGTTTCAATAAGTTTAAAATCAACAAGTTCGCCTTCTTTTAAAGTCTTGTAGCCATCTTTTGTTATTGCTGAGTAGTGAACAAAGATATCTTCTAAGTCATTGCATTCAATAAAGCCGTAACCTTTTTCGTTATTGAACCACTTTACTTTACCACGCATTACAACACCTCTTTCCTCATAATTTACTTCTTACAAATTAAACATACCACTTAAATGACATGCAAACAACAAAATACGTTCGACAAAGTTCGCAAGCAAGCAATTTTGTCTTAAATAATTTAAAATTTGTTTAATTTTATGATTTTATAAATTTATTAAATGGTTAAAATAATTTTAAACAAAAAACTTTTTTATTAATTCTAAAGTTAAATTTTCTCATAACAAAAAATGATAAAATTTTTAATGTGGTGATAGTATGAAAAGTGCATTTGTAAATAATACGCTTAATTATTTGATAAAAAATAATGCATGTACCCAAAAACAAGTAAAAGTTTTTAAATATACATTAGAATCACTTTATTCTTTTTTTACTAAAACCACAGTTATATTACTTTTATCGATTTTTTTTAAGACATTTTCTATCACTCTTATAATGATTTTAATGTACTCATTACTTCGCGGCTTTGCTTTTGGAATACATGCAAGCAAAAATGCTTATTGCTGGATTATTTCATTAATAGTTTATATAGTACTTCCATTATTAATTAAATACTACACTATATCAAATATTTATATAACTATTAGCTTTATAATTGGACTGAGCGCTATTCTCTTGTGGGCACCAGCCGATACTCCATCAAGGCCTTTACTAAATAAGAATAAACGAAGCGCCAATAAATTTATTGCTACTTTATTAGTGCTAATTTATATCATTAGTTCCATTTCTATTCAAAACTATAATTTCCGCGAAATAGTTGCTTCTTTACTAATTATCGAAGCAATTTGCGTTTGTCCTTTAACATATAAAATATTTCATGTCCCTTTTAAAAATTATAAAAACTATAAATGATAGTGGTTTAAACTTTATTTATATAGATTTAAACATTTGAAAGGAGGTAAATTATTTATGGCTAGTATTTTAGCAAATGTATTAGCTTCTTTAGCTAATGTTATGAATAATGGCGTTTCTACATTTACTTATTTAGGCTACTATGATGAAACTGAATGTCCTGAAGAAATGCTTTAATTAAATTAGGCTGTAATAAAAGTTTAATTTTTATTACAGCCTTTTTTTATTTGTAACTCTATATAGTAGAAATTATTAATAATTGTAATATTTTCTTTTACAAGTTTATTCATTTGAATAGAGAAAAGTCCTAATCCACTCCCTCGATTTTTGGTTGAATAATATTTTTCACCTAATTTTTCTATATCAATATTATTAGAAAAATTATTGCCTATTTTAATAAAAATATTTTCTTTATCTTCATTTAAATTTACTATAACAATAGGTTCGTCTGTTTCTTTGCTCGCTTCAATTGCATTATCTAAAGCAATACCAAGGCATTCTGATAAGCTATTAAATGCTTTTGGAGATAATTTTGCAAAAGGATCGTTTTTTATTTTATTGTCAATTACCACATCAATGTTAATATTGTATAATTTTTCGGCAATAATTCCCTTGATACCGTTTGGCAAATTATAAATATTATTATTTTTGATTGTAAAGGATGTTTCTTCTTCGACCAAGTTATCAATTAAATCGTTTACTTTTTTATTTCCATAAGATTTAATAGAAAGCAACTTATTTTTAATATTATGCTTATATATTTTATACTCTTCTAAAAATTTACTATATTTATCGTTGTACTCTATTAATTTTTTATTGGATAGTTTCAAAACATTTGAATTTATAATTGTATTAATTAAATAAATAAACAATATTGCAAATATACAAATTATTATTATGATAATTTTATACGATTCGGTTGTTTCATTATTATATACATTAAATATTCCAACGACTAATAAAGAAAAAATTAAAAGATATAATACATTCATAAGTGTCGCAATATAAATTGCATTGTCTATTAATTTAATTAGCACTTTTTTTACAAAAGGAATTTTAAAAAGTCCATACTGAATTAATGCTATTAAAATTGATAATCCCGAATTAACTAAAGTTATCGAAAATGCTGAAATTGGAATTAAATTAAAAGTAAAAATAACATTTGAAAGTACTATTTCCAGTAACATTAAAACCATATATATAATTACATAGATAATAAATGTCTTTTTTAATTTATCTTTAAATAGCAAATTTAAACATAGGATCATAATTAAAAATGCAACAGCGGCCTTTATTTCTACAATCATAAACATGTTATTTAACAATATCAATAAAGTTAATATTACTAATATAAAAAAGTTTCTTCTACTAAATATCAGTTTTTTATTAGCTAGCAGAGCATAACATTGCGTAGAGAAAAAAATGGTTATAAATATGCCAAATAAATGTATTAATATATTAATTATTTCTCTCATAATATTCTTCTACTTCCTTTTTATATTTCTTGGATAATAGATGAACTTTTTCACCTGTATCCAAAACAAAATATCCTTTTGACCAATTAAAAACTTCAACCCTATCCATATTTACTATACATGCTCTATGAACCATCATAAAACGATTATCTAAATAGTTTAATGAATCTTGAACGTTCATATAAATGGAATAGCTTGTTTTATCTGTATTTACAACTAATTTTCTCTCTTCTGTATCACGAGATAAATAAGTAATAGATCGATAAAATATTTGAAGATTAAGATTTCTGCTATTAAATTTAAACATTTTATTATCGAAGTTTCTTTTAAATATTGCTTTTAAATCCTTTTTTAATTTAACTTCTAAGTCATGAAATTTCTCAATAAAGTCAAAAACTTCGTAAACTGTACGATAGGCAGTTTCAAACATTTTGTCATGATTTGTAATAAAAATAATTTCACTTTCCCAATCGTTTTCTCTTATAAAACGAGCAATATCTATTCCACTTACTTTGCTAGCCAATTCAATATCTAAAATATAAATTTTTCTTTCTGAATTATCTAAGATTGTTTCTTTTAAAGCGTTCGTATATTTTATAAAGTATTCAACTTTAATCTCTTCTTCTTTTAAAATATCTAGTTCTCTTAAAATTTTTTTAATCGACATTTGTGCTTCTTTATCATCTTCGACTATAATTATTTTAATCATATTTCTCATCCTTCTACGTTTACTATTTGCAATTATAACACAAAAAAGAAAAAAAAGAACACAAAATTAATTATTTTTGTATTCTTCAAATATATACATATAAAAATTTTCTGGAAAAGTTACTTTAATATTAAAATGATTATTAATTTCTTCAGCCATATGATTTGTATTTTCTATTGGACTTAACAGCAATACTTTTTTTGATTTATAAAGAGTAGAAAAAATATGTTGCAAAGTTTTATTTTGTTTTCCACTAAATATTTTTAATGGTACACGAAGATATTCTTTATTATTTTTCTTCATAAAATAATAATCTATATAATTATTAGTGATGAATAAAATCCCATTTTCATTATCAATATTAAATAATTTTTCTAAATTAATAAATTCTATCTTTTTAAAATAATCTTTTAAGATACTTTCATATTTTTCTAAAGATAAAGCGCTTAGGTTTCCTGTTTTTAAAAAAACTATATTTTTACCAAAAAGTGAAATCTTGATATGATTTTTTTTTAAGAATTGAAATAATTCTTCTCTAAATAAAGAGCTATTAACAATTTCTTCTTCTTGAATACTTTTAAATATACTATGAACAACTTGTCCATATTCGTTCAAAAAAAAGAATTCATTATCACATATATAGCATGCCATATGAATTTTTTTCATTTTTATCAACCCACTTGTTTAATTAAATATTTTTGCTTTGTCATTTCTCCACCTTTAATATGTCTTTCATCTAAATGTTTATTTAAAATAATACGAACTTTTCGATATAAAGACGGTGAAATCTTTCTAAGTCTTTCTTGCAAATCTTTATGAATGGTACTTTTACTTAAATGAAAATATTTTGCAACTTCTCGTATAGTTTCTTTCGTATTTATAATATAATTTGCTTCTTGCTTTACACGATCATTAAGAAATTCATTCATTAAATAACCCCTTATTCATTATATTAATTTAGGGTTTTTTTATTCTTAATTAAGTTCATTTATATCCATTAGATAAAAACTTTCTGGATTTATTACTTTTCCATCAAAATTTACTTCAAAAAGCATAGAACTAGTACCTTGGCAAAATTTATTATTATTGCTTTTTCCTAATATTGTTCCTTGTGTAATTTCATCATTAACTTTTACATTCACATCTTTAAGACCATAATAGATAGTTGTTAAGCTAGAATTATGAGAGACATAAACTATTGTATTTAACAAATCATCTTGTTTAATATCTAAAATTGTTCCATCATAGACACTTACTACATCAAAATCTTCGTTACTACTATAGACTACTCCACTATTTTGTAAGTATGTATTTTCATAATAAATTAATGATTTTTCTTGTTGTTCACTAGTGGCATCCTTTTCATAGAAATATTTATTTATACTTACCTTATCACTTGTATAAGGCTTAATAAAGCTTGTTGTTTCTGTTATATTCGTAACAGGAGTAATTGGTTCTAAAATAGAATCCATCACATATTTGCCATTACTATCTACATTTGATGATTGTAAATTTTTAATAATTGTTATACTCGATAACATAATAATACTAATGCTTACTATTGCAATACCAGCTTTTACTTGTTTTTTTAACCTTCTTTTGGTCATCTTTTCACCTTCCTGTTAGATAGTTTCACCCAAAAGAAAAAGTTTTATACCATTTTATTTATAGTAATATCATTATAATAGTGATTTAAAATTTGTTTATAGTCATAACCATCTTTTGCCATACCATTTGCTCCATATTGACTCATACCTACTCCATGTCCATATCCTCTTGTGGTAATAAGAATCTCATTTTCACGAATTTCAAAAGAAATATCCGTAGAACGAAGATTCAGTAAAGTACGAATTTCTGTTCCTTTAAACTCTTGATTATTAATAGTTAGATTATTAATTCGATGACTAGCACTATAATTTATATTGTCTATTTTTATCGATTGACAATTTTCCAATTTTAATTTTATACAAAAATCATCTTTGGTAAATGATGTCGTTACAATAAAATTATTTAAAGATTCATTATCCCAAGAAGAAGAAACTGCTTTTATGTAAGGCAAATCCTCTTCAAAAACACTTTTAGCATCTTCGGTAGCTCCATTACTCATTGAAAAATAGAAAGCTTCAATAATTTCATCATTATAATACATGACTTCGTTTTTAGTTTCATTTACGGCATTTTTTATTTTATTAAGATAGTATGTATAATCTTGGCCCCATTTTTCTTGCATTTCTTCTTCTGTCAAATAAACTTGATGTGTTATATTGGATAAAACGTCATAGTTTTCGTCCTTATTATGTAAAATTTTGTACATTGCATAACTTCTTGATGCCACGGCTTGGGCTTTTAAAGCTTCTATTTCAAAGGAAGCAGGCATTTCTCCAGCAATTACTCCCGTAACATAATCTTCTATTTTTAATTCTTCTATTTGCTCTTCCTTGGTTTTTACTTTGATGGTTTTATCTTCGTTTAAAAAGGAGTGGTTTTTTTTGTTTACAACCACTCCAATAAATAGAACACTTAAAAAAATTGTAATACACAAGAGTATTTTATTTTTCATAGCTTCTCCTTATATTATTTGACTACATTCTAAAAAATCAAAGATAAAGTTGGTTAAGAGATAAGCTAAAATAAAAGCTAAGATCATCACTAAGATTCTTGTCTCCCAAACTTTATTTTTTCTAATTATTTTTTCAAAATGGATACCGCTTAAAGAAAAAATACATAGCATAATATTTATAAAATAAATAATTAATTTATAATTCATTATATTCTCCATTTTCGTATTTTATGATTTTATTTATTCTTTTTAAATGCCTTTCTTCGCTTGCAGACTTTGTACTTATAAAGACATTTACAATTTCCATGGCTTTGTCTATCGATAAATCTCCTGGTAAGGCAATTATATTTGCGCCATTATGATTTTTAGCTTTAAACACATCTTCTTCATTTAAAACTCTTGCACAGCGAATTCCTTTTACTTTATTAGCAGCAATACTAATTCCTATTCCATTTCCGCATATTAGGATACCTAAAGCTTTTTCGTTTTTTATCACATTTTTTCCAACTTCAAATGCAAAATCAGGATAATCATCTAATTCATTATTTTGCAGTTTTGTATCCTCAATATTAAAACCGTCTTCTTTAAGGTTTTTGATAATTTTTTGTTTTAAACTTACTCCTCTGTGATCAGAACCAATAAATATTTGCATAACTATTTTTTCCTTTCTAAATTGCACTATTATTTGATACATCTATTCCACTTAAATTATATCAAAAAAAAACTGTTATTATGCAGTTTTATTTTCGTTGTTTATACCATATTTACGGTTAAATTTTTCAATATTTCCAGTTTTTTTAACATTTCCTTGTTTTCCAGTGTAAAAAGGATGACATTCACTACAAATTTCAACTTCCATATTTTCTTTTGTAGATCTAGTTTTAAATGAAGCTCCACAAGCACATTTAATTGTTGCTTCTTTCATTTCTGGATGAATATTTGCTTTCATATTACGCTCCTTTCGCCATACCTAATTCTAGGCATAGTAATTTCATTTCTAATGTATTATATCATATTTTACTAAGTTATCAACATTTTTATGCAGTTTTTTAAAATTGTATTTCACTACCTTTTGTTTCTGTATATAAATCTTCAAATTTTCCTTTTCTGCTTAATATCATAAATATTAGTAGCCCAATTATAAATAGTACTACTGATACAAGCTGTGCTACTTTAAAGCCTCCAAGCATTAAAGAATCTGTTCTTAAAGCTTCAATGAAAAATCTTCCTACGCTATACCACATTAAATAAATGCTTGTTAATTGTCCCACTTTTAAGTATTTATAATGTTTAATAACTAAAAGTACAAGTACTCCTATAATGCACCATAAGGATTCATAAAAAAAGGTTGGATGATAGTATACACCATTAATGTACATTCCTTTAATAATAAAATCAGGAATATGTTTATTTTGTAGGGCTAATAAAGTGGTTGCACTCCCATGCGCTTCTCCATTGAAGAAATTACCCCAACGTCCTATGGCTTGTCCGAGTAATAGTGGGATACTTAGCATATCTGTAATTTTTGATACGCGCGTATTATATTTACGACAATAAAGAACTAGAGTAATAAAGCCACCAAGTAAACCGCCATGAATGGCTAGTCCTCCCTCCCATACTTTAAAAATACTAATGGGATCATTGAGATAATATTTATAATTAAAAATAACGTAATAAAGTCTTGCTCCAATAAAACTAAAAATGATCATCCAAAAAGCTAAATTAAATAAAAAGTCTTTAGAAAATTCGTACTTTTGACCTTCCTTCATGAAAATGGAAAGTCCAATGATAATAGCTACTAATAAAAGAACAGAATACCATCTTATATCGAAGCCAAATATATTTACTATAACGGGGTTCATATTCCACCTACTCTCTTTTAAAATTATAACACGTATAATACTGATTAGTAAATGGATGAAGTTGCAAATCATTTGTTTACTAGTATAATAATTTTACTC
>CANRBV010000029.1 GCA_947628965.1 uncultured Bacilli bacterium
TCAGCATTTCGAAATATTTTTTTAGCGTATTCATCCTTTAAAAACTTCTTTTCTTTTATCATACATTTTTCCTTTCTCATTCATTCAACCAAAACCCCTTTTTGAATGAATCTGTTCTGCTATTATAAAGTTTCTTTTTCTCTTTTCAAGGCTTTCGACAAAACTTGTCAAAACTTTTAAAAATAGGACGATTCTTAATGAATCGTCCCCATTTTATATTTTAAAATCATCTAGAAAATCAGCCATTGTTAGTTCCTTTATTTTAGGTTTTTCTTCTTCTCCAATCGATTCTTCTTTTTTTGTCGAATTTTTAAGATAACTTATAAATTCACACTTTTTTTGAATCGCATCAATTTTATATTTTGAAATAGAAGAACCAGTACTTAATTTATCCAAAATAGCAATTTCACTATTTTTAATTTCTTTTATTTCACTATCACTTTTTATAAGCAAACTATCTTTTGCATCGGTATTAAATGCTTTTAGAATTTTATAATCAACCGATTTTACTTTCTTAATTAAAGTATTACCTCTTTTAGCTCTTCCTGTCCTTTCTAATTCACTCATCTTTATTCTTTTTGCTGTTTTATTATTAGTAAATAAAGTTAAGTATTCACTGGTATCAAAAGACAATCCTGCTACTACTTCATCTTCTTTTAAATTGATCCCACGAACTCCACTTGATTTAACACCTGTTAGAGGAACTTCACTACTTTTAAAGTTTACATAGTAACCATTTTGGCTTACTAAAACGATATTTTCTTTCGCAGGAATGACATTAAGAACTTGATCATTTTCTTTTAATTTAATAGAAGCAATGGCTTTAGAAAATCTTGTCACCTCATAATCTTTTAAATTACTTTTTTTAATCATTCCGCATTTTGTAATCGTTACAATTTCTCTTATTGCTTCTGTCATAATCATAGAAGAAACAATTTGTTCATCACTTGATACGGAGACGATATTGCTCATATGTTTTCCAAGTTCCTTCCATTTTGCATCTGGTATTTTGTGAACTGGTATATATAGATAATTACCAAGATTAGTAAAAACTAATAGAGTATCTAATGTATTTACTTCATATAAACCTGTTACAAAATCTCCTGGTTTTAATGTGGTTGGTTCTTCTCCACGAGAAGCATAAGATTTACTACTAACTTTCTTAATATAACCTTCATTTGTAACAACAACTACAACATTTTCTTTTGGAATCATATCCATTTTATCTAACTTGATTTCTGTTACTTCATCTTTAATAATCGTACGTCGAGGATTTGCATATTCCTTTTTTAGAATTTTTAATTCTGTTTTCATCACATGTTTTAAAGCTTCTTCATTATTTAAAATTTGTTCCCATATACGAATATTTTTAGCAAGTTTTTCCATTTCTTCTTCAAGTTCTACAATATCAGTATTCGTTAAGCGATATAGTTGTAACTCAACAATAGCTTTTGCTTGTTCAAAAGTAAATTCATATTCTTTACATAAATTATCGATGGCATCACTTTTATTTTTACTTGCTCTTATAATTCGTATAACTTCATCTAAAATACTAATGGCTTTTATTAAACCTTCTAAAATATGATAAGATTTTTTAGCTTGCTCTAAATCAAATTTAGTTCTTCTTGTAACCACTTCTTTTTGGTGAGCAATAAAAGCATCTAGTATTTCTAAAATGCCAACAAGACGGGGACGACGATTTACTATGGCAACCATATTAAAATTATAGTTTACTTGTAAATCGGTATTTTTAAGTAAATAATTTAAAATAAGTTCGGCATTAGCACTACTTTTTAAATCAATTACAATGCGTGCCATATGGTCATGATCCGATTCATCGATAATATCGTTAATTCCTTCAATTTTTTTATCAAGTTTAATTTCCGTAATTTTTTTTATAAGTTGCTCTTTTACAACTTCATAGGGAATAGAATGTACAATGATTTGCTTTTTGCTTCCACTAGAAACAATTTCACAATCGGCTTTTAAAACGACTTTCCCTTTTCCTGTTTTATAAGCATCTACTAAACCTTGTTTTCCTTCAATAACCCCACCTGTTGGAAAGTCTGGTCCTGGCAAGACTTCCATAATAGATTCTAAATGACAATTAGGACTATCAATTCTTTTAATGGTTGCATCAATTACTTCTCCTAAATTATGAGTAGGAATATTGGTTGCATATCCAGCACTAATTCCCGTTGAACCATTGACAAGTAAGTTTGGAAAAGCGGCGGGTAAAACGGTTGGTTCTAATTCTTCATCATCAAAGTTATACGTCATTTCTACTGTATTTTTATTAATAGAATTTAACATTTCCTCCGCTATTTTCGATAATCTTGATTCTGTATAACGCATTGCAGCAGGTCCATCTCCATCGATAGAACCATTATTTCCATGAACATCGATTAAGCATTCTCTCATCTTCCAATCTTGACTCATACGAATCATCGCATCATAAATAGAAGAATCGCCATGGGGATGAAATTTTCCCATAATATCTCCAACAGCTCTAGCACTTTTACGATGTGGTTTATCATGCTTAAATCCAGAGATATACATACAATAAAGAATTCTTCTTTGTACTGGTTTTAAGCCATCTCTTACATCGGGTAAAGCACGCTCTTGAATAATTTCTTTTGAGTATCTTCCAAAACCAGTTTCCATAATTTCTTCAAGGCTATAATCGTAAATTTTCTCAATAATCTCTTCCATTTCTTTTTTCTTTGACATAATGATCAATCCTTTTATTTTCTAAAGTCATCTTCTAAAGTGAAATCTACATTTTCATTAATCCATTCTTTTCTAGGTTCTACTTGATCTCCCATTAAAAGATGAATTCTTTTTTCAGCAACAGCTGCATCTGTTAAAGTTACTCGCAAAAGTCTTCTGTTTTTGGGATCCATGGTTGTTTCATATAATTCACTGGCATCCATTTCTCCTAGTCCTTTAAAACGTTGTACTTTATAATTTCCTTTTAAAACTTTCTTTTTTTCTTGTAACTCTTCATCCGTTGCAATATATTCTTTTCCTTTATTTCCTACTTCAATGGAATAAAGTGGAGGTGTTGCAATATAAAGCATTCCTTCTTCAATTAAAGGACGCATGAAACGATAAAAGAATGTAATTAATAAAATTTGAATATGGGAACCATCAACATCAGCATCCGTCATGATAATCACTTTACCATAATTACTTTCTTTTGGATCAAAATCAGCTCCAAGTCCTGCTCCAATTGCATACTCAATTTGTTTTAACTCCGCATTTGCTTCAATATCGTGCGTACTTGCTTTTTCACAATTTAAAACTTTTCCGCGCAAAGGCATTATAGCTTGTGTTTCACGATTTCGATAAAGTTTTGCAGAACCTCCTGCACTATCTCCTTCGACTAAAAAAAGCTCATTCTTACTATAATCGCGCCCAGTTGCCCGAGCTAATTTTTCACTTAAAATGCGTTCCTTGCTATTCTTGCCCGTTCCTTTTCTTGCCGCTTCCCTAGCTTTTCTTGCCGCTTCTCTTGCTACACGGCTTTTCATTGCTTTCTCTAAAATAGTCAAAGCTATTTCTTTATTCTCTTCTAAAAAGAATTTTAAATTCTCGTACGTAATATTTTCAACGACACTTTTTGCTTCAGGAGTTCCTAATTTTCCCTTCGTTTGTCCTTCAAATTGTAATACTTTTTCTGGTATTTTTAAACTTATAACAGCACTTAATCCTTCTCTTACGTCACTACCTTCTAAGTTTGCTTCTTTTTCTTTAATTAAGTTATTGGCTCTTGCATAGTCATTAAAAGCTTTGGTAAGTCCCGTTTTAAAACCTACTTCGTGCGTTCCTCCATCACCTGTTTTAACATTATTTACAAAACTCAATATATTTTCGTTATACGAATCATTATATTGCATGGCAATATCCACTTCTATATCATTTTTACAACCTGTAAAATGAATCACTTTATGAAGTGAATTTTTATCCTCATTGATATATTCAACAAAACTAATAAGACCATTTTCATAATGAAATTTAACTTGTTTATTATCTAGTTCATCTTGTATTTCAACAGTCAAATTTGGAAGTAAAAAGGCACTTTCTTGCATTCTTTCCACAATCGTTGTATAAGAAAAACTAGCATTTTTAAACATTTCATAATCGGGCAGGAAAGTTACAGTTGTCCCTGTCTTTTTCGTTTCGCCAATTTTTTTTAGGGGACTTTCAACTTTTCCTCCATCACAAAATCTTATATTGCTAATTAAACCATCCGTATATATGGTAACATCCATTTTTTTAGATAAAGCATTTACAACACTTGCTCCAACGCCGTGAAGTCCTCCACTTACTTTATATCCATCACTTTCAAATTTACCACCAGCATGTAAAACAGTATAGATAACCTCAGGTGTACTTCTGCCACTTTCATGCATACCAATTGGTACCCCTCGTCCATTATCACTTATTGTAATAGAATTATCTTTATTTAAAGTAATTTTAATCGTATCTCCATATCCATTAATAATTTCATCAATGGCATTATCAACAATTTCCCAAATTAAATGGTGTAAACCTCTTTTATCCGTTGAACCAATATACATCCCTGGTCTTTTGCGGACTGCTTCTAATCCTTCCAAGATTTTAATTGACGATGCATCATATTTTGCCATGTTACCACCTTAAATAAGTATAACATAAAAAAAAAGACTCTGCAAAATCTTATGTCAAGCAAATGTCTTATTTTTTTTTCAAAATTTTAATCGTTTGGTCTTTAAGACTTGTACGAATCCTATTTTCAAGTTCTACTACTTCTTCATAAGTAAGTTCATCGGTAAGATAAGATTCTTTATAGTCTTCTATATTCGCTATAACGCATGTTTTACCTACAAATAAATCATTTTCATTTAAAGAAATAAATTCTATTTGATCGGCAATTTTGTCTTCACTTTCAAAAACAGGATCATTTGTATCAATTTTTAAACCTCTTGTTGGATCCGTAATACTATAATAATAATCTTGATACTCAAAAGTATAAATATCGTATGGATCACTAGCTTCGATTACTTCCAAATATTTCTTTGAATCAACAAGAAAACCATCGTTTAAATCTTCACAATATACAAAATACAATCCCTCTTTTTGAAAAGTATTTTGTTCTATTTTTTGATTTACTTGTTCTATCACATCTAAACTATTATTGTTCATCGCTTCTTCTATCGCTTTTAATTCTTCTAAACTATAATAGCTCTTCTCTTTATATTCTTTTGGTATAGGAAGATTATTTATATCATGAACTAAATAATATTGTAGATTATAATCAGGAATCCAACCATTAAAAGGACAAGAATTTACTCTTACGCTTTCTTTTATCTCATCATACTTATAACCAAGACCATTTACTAGATCATGACGATAGCATTTATTTGGATAAGCCAGTTGGTCATTGGTAATAGAAACATAAACATTTTCTTTAAAAGATAAATTTGTATCAGCTCCTAAATCGATATCCACAATATTTTCTTTAACAAAATGATACTCTGGTGTTCCTTCTTTGTCATTTGTAATCACAGCCATTAAATCATTTTTATAATAACGATCTTCTACTCTATCTATTTTAAAATTTTCTGCTAGATCATCATATTGTCTTTGTAAATCTTCATATTGGTCTTGCAAATCTTCATATTGATCTTGTAAATTATCGTATTGTGTTTGTAATTCAGATTTTGATTTACAAGAGGTTAAAATTAATGAAAGTCCCAAGAAGGCAAAACTTATTATTTGTTTTTTAAATCCCTTTTTTTCTTTACTAGCACGAATATTTTTTATTTTCATCGATTTTATCTCCTTCATATCGAAATTATTATATTAACTTAAGTAAAAAAAGCAAGAAAAAAGTCTCGATTTCTTCTGAGACTTATAATTTTTTTAAGCCGTTTTATCAAGGTTTGTTGCATAAGCAACAACAGAAATTCCTGCTTCAAAAGTTTGACCTGCTATAGAATTCGTTGCTTCATCACTTATCCATAAATGAAGGATGTATTTATCTTCCTCTCCATTAGATGCATTCTCTTTTTTTCCCGTTAATGTTCCTGAATCTAATTTATAAGTAGTTTTTACATTTTTGCCACTATAGTTAAAAGTGATATCCGTTGGTTCCAATTCTTCACTTGGTATTGTTTCTAAGTCTTTAAGAGATTTAGCTTCTTCTTCCGTTGTATCGCTTCCCTCTTTTTTAAAAGTATATTTAATATAATCTTCTATGTTTTCTTTTTCTTCTGAAGGAGTTTCATCTGTCTTACTATCTCCAATTAATTGATTTAAATATATAGTATAAGAGGCATCAATCGTACAATTATTAGTAATTACAAAAGTATAAGGAGATAAATTTTTTCCTTTTTCATCTGTCATAGGATAGGTATTTCCTAAATTGATATTCTTTGATCCATCTATAGCTTTGAGTTCAATATTAAAACATCCTGATGAAATTACATTTTCTTCCTGTTGTGCTACTGTAACTTTCCATAGAGAATAACTACTTGATACGAATAAAGTCATAACCATCAATATGGAAATAACAGCAAGAGTTACACGATATTTTAAACGCATACAATCACCCTATCTATGTTTCTATTTCTATTTTTATTATAGACTAAAAAAGGACTTCCTACAAGTCCTAACTTACATTTTTTAAAGCTTCTACTGCTTCTTCTAAAGTTTTTACGGGAATAAGATTTAATTTTAATTTTTGCTTTTCTTTTATTTCTTTTGCTTCTTCATAATTATTTAGAGGGCACAAAAAGTAATCGGCATGTTTTTTCATAGCACCAAGAAGTTTATATTTAATACCTCCAATTTCTCCGACATTTCCCTCGATATCAATTGTTCCTGTTCCTACAATATTTTTCCCTTTTGTAATATCTTCTTCAACTAAAGCATTATAAATATACAAAGCTGTCATTAAACCTCCGCTGGATCCTGATTCACTTTCCTTTGTTTCAATTTTAAGAGGAGGATTTGTTGTATAATCATATTTAATTGATACCGCTATTCCAACTTTTAAAGAACCTTCCATTTCATAAACAGTTGCATAGCAATCAACTAATTTTCCTTCACGATTAACTTGAAAATGAACCTCTTTTCCTTTATTTAAAGTATTAATATAACTTTTTAAATCTTCTACATTTTGTAATTCTTTACCATCTACATTTAAAATCATATCTCCTACTTTTAAATTCGTATCGGAAGAAGAATCAATATAAGTAATAATTTGATGCGTATTAAAAATGGTTATTTCTTTACCAGCTAATCTATAAGCACTAATGGTTGCACTATCTAACCCTTCTTCTAAATAAATTTTATCTCTTTGGATTGAATCATCTAGACTTTCATTTTCCATAGTAATTTTATTAGATTCTACCAAATCCCAATTAGGAATAATAAAAGAGAGTAATACAAAAGGAATATTACCACGCATCATAGATACATAAGACATAGATAAAGTTCCTTCACTTGGATAACCATTTTCTACCGTCACACGCTTTTCTAAATCAATCGTTCCTCCTGGTCGATATATAACAAAAGGAAGTTCATAAAAGAAAAAAACAAAAATAAAAACTAGTGCTAAAAAAAATTTATAATTTTCTTTTATGAATATTTTAATTCGTTCATATACTTTAGTAAACATAAGTATCACCATAATCATTATAGCAAAGGAATGAAAAAATATGAAACCGTTTTTAAAAAAGAATGTCTTTCTTTTGTTAACCTTTCTCTTTATCTTTTTATTATTTCAATTTAATACACTTTTTAAAACTTGTATTTTAAACGGTTGTCTTTTATTTATGGAACAAGTATTTCCTTTTTTATTTCCTATGTTTATAGCAAACGATTTTTTAATGAATTATCGATTTGAAGAATTAATAGAAAAAACCATTCATAAACTATTTAAACCGATATTTGGATTTTCTTCTCTAACCTCTTCTATTTTTGTTTTATCCATGTTTTCTGGTACTCCAACAAACGCTTATTTAATAAGTAATTTGGTAAAGGAAAAAAAATTAAAAAAAGAAGAAGCAAGTATTATTGTTTCTTATTCTTGTTTTTTAAATCCTTTATTTTTATATTCTATATTAACAACTATATTTTTTGATCAAAAAATAGTTTTTAAATTAATTCTTGTTGAATACTTTCTTAACTTTTTGATTGCTTTTACTTACCGAAAATACCCTTATGCAGAAAGAAAAAAAGAAAAAGAGACAATCCTTTCCTTTTCCCAATTATTACCAAAAAGTTTAAAAAGAAGTTTAAATACTTTGCTACTCATTTTGGGTACTATTTTATTTTACTTACTTCTTTGTGAAAGTTTAAATCTTTTTTTCCCAAATGCATTACTCAATTGTTTTTTAAATGGACTTTTAGAAGCAACGGGAGGGTTATTAAAACTCATTTCTTTAAATTGTAGTCTTCATTTAAAAGAAATTCTTGCTTCTATTTTTATTTCTTTTACTGGTTTTAGTATTCATACTCAAATTAAGAATATATTAGAAGAAGAACATATCTGTACAAAACCATTTTTAAAAGCTCGTATTATTCATGCCTTTTTATCCGCAGGTATTCTCTTGATAATGCCCTAAATGAGAGTTTTTAGGAAACGATTCATTTTCTATAATATCTTTCTTTTCTCCTATATAGAATAACTCTATATCATCTAACGTATTTTTAGAATTTTTATTTACAACAATAGGAATATTAATTTTGATGCTAAAAAAATCTCCCTTTTGATCATCTTGTAAACTCGAAGAAAATCCGATACATTGGACAGCTATTTTAGTACTATCCGTTTCTTTTTCTAATAACCATTTTTCAGTTCCTGAATCATTTGTATACGTAATTGATTCTTCTTCGATAGTTAAAGTTGCTTTTGTATCGTCCAAATAGGTAAACTCTAATTCGACACTTGTATCCTTTGTCGTATTATCTTCAATTTTTATTAATTTTTTTTCTAAAAAATCATGTTCAATTGTCTTCATAATAATGGCTCTTGTTTGTTGATTCTCCCGATTAAAATCTGTATTACGATTGCCATAACGAATATCAACTAATAAACGAAATAAAAACATAACAACAATTGTAATGAGTGCAATACTAACAATTAATTCGGCCATTGTAATTCCCTTTTTATCTAATTTCATGTTATATTTCCCCCAAACTTAAAGTTGCATAATAATAAACGCAATTTTCATCATTGTATTCACAATTTTTTCCATCTTTAGTTTCGGCATATTCAGCGATAATGCGATACCCCTCTTTGCCTTTTCCACCAATCGTTTTTAAATAATCGGCCATCGAATCTTTTACTTGATCGAGCGTTTCACAAACTCCTTTTCTAGAAGTACAAGTTTGTAATTCACTTAAATCATTATAGGTTAAATATAAATAATTTAAATGTAGTTCTTCTTTAATTCCTTCACAAAAACTAAGATTATCTTCTTCATTATTAAAAATAATACTATTACAACCAAGATTGCTTAAAACAGCAATAGAATCTTTATTTAAATTTTTTTTGGCACTTTCCAAATCAAATGCCCGAAAAAACTTTTCTAAATAAAAAGTTCGATATAAATAAGCAGGATCATCATATTTAAGTCTTGTTTTTTCATTTCGGATAATAGAACTATAAGATGAATAAAGTACAAGTAAAGAAGCTGTAAGTACACAAGCAACAATTATTGTTTCTACAAAAATAAAACCTTTTTTATTCTTCATTTTGCACATCCTTTTTTTTATTATAGTAAAAGTTCGAGTTTTTGTAAAGAATACATAAAAAAAACATATAATACCATAGGTGATTATATGTTTAATAAAGGACCTTGCCCACCTTATAACCATAACAAAGGAGGAGGCTTTTTTTCAATAATAGCCATCTTTGCTATTTGTATTTTAATTTTTTATCAACTATTGCTCACTTTAATATTACCTCTACGTTTTAATATTTTTATTTTACTATTAGAAATTTTTATTTTAATTTTTTTGCTCTACCGCGTAATATGGCCGCACTAGTTCTTCCGTAATAAATAGATAATCTAAAGCCTCTCTTACATTTTTACAAGTTTGAAATTCTGTAGAAGAAATTTCAATTTTTTTAGGAATAGAGATAAGAATAAAAAACAATTTTTTTTCATCTTCGCTTAAGCCAACTTTATCAAAATAGCGTTTTATAACTACATCAAACTGAATATCGAAATAATTATTACGATAAAAGGTTACTAAATCCATAACAGGACTATCAATTCGATAATCTTCCCAACTAATTAAATAGTCATTCGTGGATTTGACAAAATGATCTAAGCTCACTTTATTGTGAATTAAAGAAACTCTTTTTTTACTTTGATCGTTCACTAAATCATACCACAAATTTAGTTCACTATTTGCAAAATCTAGAGCAGCAAAGATTTTATAACTGCTTCGTATAAAAGAATAATGAGAAGGAGACATATAGACTTCTTTTTTTATATCTTCATATAAAGTATTGTAGTAATTTTGTAAATAGACAATATTTCCTCGTATTTTATCATAAATTTCTTTAAAATCGTCCCCTGTTACAGTTTTATAGAAAGTTGTTTTGTTATGCAAATTGCTTAATACATCAACTAAATCCAATGCCTTTTGTTCTTTTGGCATAGAAACACCTTCAATATATTCAAAAACATTTACATCATTTCTTGATTCATCGACTAAATTAGGAAAATTATGAAAATTACGACTACTTAAATAGGCATATAAATCTTTAATGCTTTTTTGAGATTTTTCTTTAACAACAAAATCTCCAGAAGTTGTATTTAGAATTAAGGCATGCCCAAGTATAGTATATCGATAAGGTTTATATATTTGTTTTAAAATTTCAATGGATTTATTCATCTATACAAGGAATAATAATTTTATCTCCTACTTGAATATTTTCTATAGTATTGTATTCTTTTAATGTAGATTCATCGGTATTATACAAAGCACAAATACTTTCAATTGAATCATTACTATTTACAACATGAATATGGTAACTCGCAAATTCACTTTCTTTTTCTTGCATAGAATCAAGAATAATATCTTCGCTTTTAGCATCCAAACGATCTTCTTCTATTTCCTCTTTTTTTTCTTCATCCTCTAAAAACATTTCATTAATTTCATCCATAACAGATTCGCGCAATTTTTCTTGTTCTTTTTCCTTTTCTTCCTCTATTTCTACTTCTTCTATATCCTTTTCTTCTGCTTCATCTGCTGTTACGCAAAACTCAATATTTACTTTTAATATAGAATCACCAACAATATCATAGGTAAAATCAGTAATTTCAAAATCTATAGAATCCTTTATAATATTTTCTGTTACTTCTAAAGCAAAAGGAAGTTTATATTCAAATGGTTCTTTATTAACACTTACTTCATGACTCTTATATTCTCCTGTAATAATAAATTTTCCTTCAATTTCAGAAGCTTTTACATCTAATTCATGTTCTAAAGAAATACTACAAATTTCTGCTATCTTGGTTGGAAATGTAATTTCTTTTGTAAAGGGTACTATACTTTTCATAAAATCAAATCCTTTCTAATTAACCTTATGAAAAAAGGATTTATTTTATGAAAACTTTTATAATTCGTTATGAGTTGGAGTTAAAATGATTCTAAACCCAAAGCTTGAATTAACTTTTCCATTATTTCGAGAAAAAGCGAAAATTCCACTTCTATTACCTAAATCAAATACTCCTCCACGATAAAAAGAAATATTGTCAGAAAAAATAAATCGACTATTATCCCCATACATTGAACTAATCGGAGTAGTATTTCCACTAAATGGACCAGCTTCTCCTGTTGCATCTCCAAGTATTCTTTTACTATAGTTCGTTTCAGATGTATTATAATTATAAACATCATAATATTTTTCCTCTTTTAAGTCTTCTTTATTTAATCCTATACTACTATAATTTAACGTAGAATTATCACTATCGGACATGAAACTTGCCATTTGTTCCCAAGCCCCACCACTCATATCATAAATTCCTGTATAGTTTCCTGTTGTACTTGCTTTTACACTTAAAGGATTTTTATAATTATAAGAGTTATTAACACTATCACTAGAAATAGCTACTTGAACTTTACTTTGACTAGCGGTTGCTCCACTAAATCCTGTAATATAATTACTATTATTATTGATGTATACTTCTTCACAATTATTTTTATCTGTACACTTACCATAAATACTTTGAGTGAGATACGCAACTGCTCCCCATTCCGTATTCTTCATCAAATGACTTTGTAATTCTGTTTTATAGGCTAAAGATGTTTTATAAGCATTTGATAATTCAATTCCTCGCCAACTATATTCATTTGGTTTTATCAGGATTTGAGATGCTTCAGTATCATTATTATGAGTCGTTGCCATACTTAAAGAAGTAATTAAACTATTACTTGTCTCAAACTTTCCTACCCAAAATCCTGTTGCATCAAATGCAAGAAAAGCGGGATGTGTCATCCACTTCCCTACTGCACAATCTCCACTTTCCCCTGACATCTTTGGCGTTGCACATTCTTTTTTTGTATCGGTTGTATCGCTTGTTCCAAATTTTATTTGAATTGCTGTTGTGGGTCCTTTGTTTGTTATTGCATCCGTTACACTAGTATATTCTCCCATATCAAAAAGT
>CANRBV010000030.1 GCA_947628965.1 uncultured Bacilli bacterium
ATATATGGGTTATTTTTATTTCGGGATATCCTAATTTAAATTTATACTTATTAGGGATTTCATTATTTTAATTAACAATTCTTTAAAAAGAATGTTTTTTTTAATTCTTTGATGATATAATAAAAGTGGAAAGAAGAGTGCTTATGCAAAGAGAAGAATTAAATGAACAAGAAAAGTTTGCTATTGCATGCTTTGAAAAAGTATTAAAAGATCATCATATTGATTCACATTTTTTTAGTTTTGGCGTTTATGCAGAGCAAAAAATATGTTTAGAAAAAAATAGTGAAGGAATTTATGTTACCTATTTAGCAGACGATGGGGTTCATAGATGCGAAGAATACTTTTTAACAATCAATACAGTGTTAAAAGATTTTATGGGAAAATATGCAGATACCGCAACAGAAACAGAAGAAATGTTTCGCGAATATCAAAGCTACTATGCTATGAAAGCAAACTTACAAGAAGAACAAAGTCACGGGTTTAGTAGATAATTCCTGTGTTTCGGATTTAGAACTACAAGTAAAATATACAAATTACAAAATTAATAGACTAAACAAAAGAAAACTAAAAACCGAAAAAACTTTATATTTAAGAAAAAAGAAAAATGAGTTCTATTGCAATGGATTAAAACTCATTTTTTTGTACTAAATTCTTTTAAAAGCATTTTAAAAATATAGATTTTCTTTTTGACTTATGTTATAATTTGAACAGATAAAAGAATAATAATATAAAGGGATGTGTGAAAATGAAAATACTAGTTGGATTATCTAAAGGATTAAAAAGAGAAGACATACCATATCAAATGTTTATGGTCGATGTTGATTCTTATGAAAACAAAAAACAAGAATGGATGGAAGTAACACCCCAAGCTTTAAGTAGTTGCTCTAATGTACGTGTGAATTTAGGAAAATATAAATCAATTACCCAAAATCCTATTGAATATTTGGAAGCAGATTTTGATTTAACTCGTTTGGTAGATGTAAGCGCTAATAATAGAGATTTTCAAATTATAAATGTGTATTGCAATAAAGAAGGCGAACCTATTTTATATCGTAGTGTAAATGCAAATGGAGAAGTAAAAATACATCATATTTCCGAGCTTTGTTATAATGCTTTGTTTAGCATTTATGGTACAGATTTAAAAAGTTTACCAAATTATGTTAAAACAACAAGTTTAGAAGATGCTTATGCTTATTGGAAAGATTTAGATAAGGCCAAGATCCATAAAAGAACCACTCGTTTTATTTGTGAAAATTTTGATACATATGAAGAAATGCCAGTTCAAGTTTTCTATCATTATTTAACAGGTGTTAAAGGGTTTCAATTAGGATATCACACCATTACAGAAGTAAAGAAAAATTTTGCAAATTCTTCTTTTCTACACGAATATTTTTTATTTAAAGATACAGCAAATATTAAATTGAGGGAATGCATTTCTAATGAAGAAATGGAAGAAGTAGCCATTTTTGGAAATAAAGATCCATATCCTGATACGAGAAAATTAGGTTATTATGGTGCAACGATGTCTTTGATTTGTAATCGTAAAAATTATCCTACATTTGATTATTATGGGCGACCAACTTCTGAAGCTAATTTTGATGAAGAGGGTATTGAAGTAACGATCGATTTAACAGATGGCAATATGGGTGTTTATAATAAATTTGAAAAAGCAAATTGCATTTCTTCAAATTGGAGACTTGGAACGGAACATAACTTCTTTGGTGTTACTCTTCCTAGTTTACTTACAGATACTTTAAGTTGTTTAAGCAAGAAATTTCAAGATGAAAAAGAAAGAGTAGAATATGGTCATTGGTCTATCTTGAATACGAATGATTGGTTCTTTGTTATGGAATTTGCTTTATCAACTCAATACTATACTAAAGAATTGAGAACAAAATTAAGTGATATTCTAAATGATTTTCAATACTTATATTCTTTAAAACTTTCTGAAATGATTGAACGTATAAGTGCTAAAGATACTTTAGAAACTATGAAATGGGCTTCTGAACAAGTTGGAAGAGTTTTAAAAGATATTGAATTTGTTAAAGAAGATGGAAATAGACAAAATTCAAATATTACTGTAGAACAAATGAAAAACTTATTTACTTTTAAAAGAAATAATTTGGATTTACCAGATTGGTTACAAATTTATTCTCCTGAAACGATTGAAAAACTAGGGGGAGTGGATTATTTAAATCAATTTATAGCTACAAGAGGAGAAGAATCAGCAGAACTTTTCTTATCCATGTGGGCTGAGAAAATAGAATCAGAACAAAAATATGATATAAGTGAATATAAACAAGAAATAAAAAATGATTCTATTGAAGAATTAAATATTCCTACTGAAGAAGAAAATAGTGAAAAATAAGAAACGAAAAAGGTTTCTTTTTTTAATAATAAAATGACAAACTATAAAAGAATATGATATAATAAAAAACGAATTGGAGGTTTTTTTTATGAAAGTCATATTATTACAAGATGTAAAAAAACAAGGCAAAAAAGATGATATATTAGAAGTTAGTGATGGATATGCAAACAACTTCTTATTTAAAAAAAATCTGGCCGTTCCTTATTCTAAAAAAAGTAAAGAATTGTTAGACGATGAAATTGCAACTAGAGAAATGAAGGAAGAATTAAGAATAAAGGATTGTGAACTTTTAGAAGAAAAAATTAAAAAACAACATTTAAGTTTTATATTAAAATCTGGTAAAGAAGGAAAGGTTTTTGGTTCTGTTTCAACAAAACAAATTAGTGATTCTTTAAAAAAACAAGGAATAACTGTTGATAAAAAATGTATTCATCTTTTAGATGGTTTAGATACATTAGGATATCATCAAATCGAGATAGAACTTCATAAAAAAGTAAAATTTTTTATTACAATTGAAATTAGAGAAAAGTAAAAGAAGGTGAATCAATGGCAACAAAGAATATGCCTCAAAGTAAAGAAGCAGAAATGAGTGTTTTAGGTGTATGTTTTCTTAATAAGTATGCTTTAGAAAAAGTAATGGATGAATTAGATGCAAATATGTTTTATAATGAAGCAAACAGAAAAATTTTTGAAGCATTAAAAGAATTGTATAAAAGTATGACCCCTGTAGATATTACAACTATAAAAAATGAATTAGATAAACAAAAAAATTTAAATGCTATCGGAGGCCTTGATTACATTAGTGATGTTATTGATTCTGTTGCAACGACCGCTAATTTAGATTCTTATATTAAAATCGTTAAAGAAAAAGCCATCCGTCGAAAATTAATTGATACTGCAACCAATATTATTACAGATACTTATGAAGAAGATAAAACGTTAGAATCTTTATTGGATAATTCTGAAAGAAAAATATTAGATGTGTCCAAAGCTAGAACAACATCTGAATTAACTCCTATACAAGAAGCTTTACGAAATGCTCAAGAAAAATTAGAACTACGTGCCAAAAATAAAAAAGAGATTACAGGTCTTGCTACAGGATTTTATGAATTTGATCGAGCAACAAGTGGTCTTCATCCCGAAGAATTAATTATATTAGGAGCTCGTCCTGCCATGGGAAAAACTTCTTTTGCTTTAAATATGGCGGTAAATGCAGCAATGACAACGGATAAAGCCGTCGCTATTTTTAATTTGGAAATGTCTAGTGAGCAACTCGTTAATCGTATGATTAGTGCTGTTGGGAGTATTGAAGGAGATAAATTAAAAACGGGTATGCTTAGCCATATGGATTGGAAAAAATACAATGAAGCTATGAGTCAGCTTGCGGATACGAATATTTATATTGAAGATGATGTATCAGTTACAATGCCTGAAATTAAAGCTAAATGTCGTCGTCTTGCCAATAGTGAAAAAGGGCTAGCTTTAGTGGTTATCGATTACTTGCAATTATTGAATATGGGAGGAAAAAGTGAATCTCGCCAAATTGAGGTTTCCGAGATTTCTAGAAGTCTTAAAAAAATGGCAGTAGAATTACAAGTTCCAGTTATTGCTCTTGCTCAATTAACGCGTGGTGCAGAACAAAGAAAAGATACAACCCAACCTAGACTAATTGATTTACGTGAATCTGGATCTATTGAACAGGATGCAGATATAGTTTTATTCTTAAATCGTGAAGATTATCATGAAGATAAAACAGCCGAAAATAAACCTAAAATTGTTCCTGTCGATTTAATTATTGCTAAGCATCGTCAAGGAAGTACAGGGGCAATTCAACTTTTATTTGAACTTGATAAGAGTTGTTTTAAAAATTATCAAAGAACAGAAGTAGAAGAATTTTAAAAGGTGAAGAAATTTGAAAAGAATTGAATTAATTAAAACTATGTTAATAACTTGTATTATAGGTGTTATTTTATTGATTGTGGGACTGACAGCTCGCAATTTTGACTATGCCAAAAAAGTCTATCAAGTTTATTTAAATGGTACAAAATTAGGAATTATAGAAAGTAAAGATGAATTATATGCTTTAATTAATGAAGAACAAAAAGAGATAAAAGAGGAATATCAAGTAAAAAATGTGTATCCTCCTAATGGTTTTGTGATTAAAGAATATAATACATACGATAAAAATATTACAACGGCACAAAGTATTTATGAATCTATTAAAGATAAAAATGATTTTACTATAGAAGGATATACGATTAAAATAAAATTTAATGACGAAGAAAAAGAAGATTTAACTCTTTATGTGTTAGAAGAAGAAGTTTTTAAAAATGCTTTAATTAATATGATAACGGCTTTTGTAAATAAAGAAGATTTTTATAATTACATTAATGATACTCAAATCCCAATTGAAGAAATTGGACAAATTATTAAGGATATGTATTTTAAAGAAACAATTACTATTAAACCAACGCATATTAGTGTAAAAGAAAAAATTTATACGGATGAAATTGAACTTACTCAATATTTATTATTTGGTAATGTCGATAAAAAAGAAAAATATACAGTAAAAAAAGGTGATACTATAGAATCTATTGCAACAGCCAATAGTTTAAATACACAAGAATTTTTAATTGCTAATCCACAATTTAAAGGAGAAAATAGTATTTTAACAATTGGAGATAAGGTTGATGTAACTTTGGTAAATCCAGTTCTTACTTTAGTTTTAAATGTTCATTCTGTTTCTGATGAAGAGCAAGTTTATGAAAAAGAAGAAAAATATGATCCTTCTAAGCCATATTCTTTTGAAGAAGTAACACAAAATGGGATAACGGGAATTGAACGTATTACAAAAGATGTTGAAATTGTTAATGGGGAACAAAGTCAAGGAGTAGGAAAAATCACTTCTGTCACAATTCGTGATGTTCAAAATGAAGTTATTACTAAAGGAGGAAGTCGTCCATTAGGTAGTTATGTAGATACAGGTGGAAGTTGGGCTTGGCCAACAAATCGTCCTTATACTATTTCTTCTGGGTTTGAATTCCGTGATGGGTCTTTTCACAATGCTTTAGATATATCAGGTACAGGTATTGGGTCTCCAATCTATGCTTCTCGTGATGGAGTAGTAGTGGAAACTGAAAAAGGTTGTGAAAATATTGGTTATTATCGTAATCAATGTGGTGGAACCTATGGAAATCATGTTATTATTGAACATAATAATGGTTATTATACGATGTATGCTCATATGCTTCAAAATGTCGAAGTAAATGAAGGAGATTCTGTTAAACGTGGTCAAATAATTGGATACATGGGAAGTAGTGGTTCTTCTACGGGAGCACATTTACATTTCGGAGTTTCTATTGGTTATCCAAATAAAGGTGGAAGCTGGCAAAATCCTTGGAGCTTGTTCCGCTAATGCGTGTTGTTGTTTTAGCTAGCGGTTCTGAGGGTAATTCAACTTACCTTGAAACCGAAAATATAAAAATTTTGATTGATATAGGGCGAAACGCCAAGTATATTAAAGAAAAATTAGAAAGTATCGGAGTAAGCCCTTCCGAAATTAATTATATATTAATTAGCCATACACACAAAGACCATGTTAGTGCCCTAAAAACGTTTGTTAATCGATATAAAACAATGGTTTTATTGAGTAGAGAAATGTTTTATGATTTGGAAAATCTTAAAGATTATGAAAATATTACTATTTATGAAGAAGATATTGTTTTAAATAATCTACGTATTCATACTATAAAATCTTCTCATGATGCGCCAGATTCAAGGAATTTTATTATTGAATATAAAGATAATTCGATTGTTTATGTGACAGATACAGGTTATGTAAATCGTAAATATTTTAATCTTTTAAAAGATAAAGAAATTTATTTATTTGAAAGTAATCATGATATAGAAATGCTTTTAAATGGACCATATCCTAAATGGTTAAAATCACGTGTTGTAGGAAGTTATGGCCATTTATCAAATAAAGATTCCGCTTTCTATTTAAGTAAATTGATTGGTCCTCATACGAAAAAGATCATTTTAATGCATTTAAGTGAAGTCAATAACACTCAAGAAAAAGCTTTAAATACTTTATTGGAAACCTTTAAAGAATATGGTATAGATTTTAATGATATTCAGTGTGCTAATCGCTCTGAAATCACCGAGGTGGTCTAATTTGATTAAGATTATTTGTTTGGGAAAGCTAAAAGAAAAATATTTAGTAGATTTTGTAGAGGATTATGTAAAAAGAATTAATCGTTATCATAAATTGGAAATTATTGAGTTAAAAGATGAACTTACTTTAGAATTAGAGGAAAAACAAATCTTAAAACATATCCAAGAAAAAGACTACGTGATTACTTTAGAAATTGAAGGCAAAGAAATGATGAGCGAAGGCTTTGCCTCTTTTATTGAAACTACCTTTATTTCAAATAGTACTATTACATTTGTTATTGGTAGTTCACTCGGTTTATCGAACATAATAAAAAAACGAAGCAATTATGCTCTATCTTTTTCCAAAATGACATTTCCTCATGGTGTATTTAGAGGAATACTTTTAGAACAAATTTATAGAGCATTTAAAATTATGAATCACGAAAGTTACCATAAGTAGTAGGAGGTTTTATTATGATAAATAACGATTGGGATGAAGTGTTAAAGGTAGTTTTTGCAGGAGAGGGTTTTAAAAGATTTTATCGTATTATTGAACAAGAGTACAAAACAAAGACAATTTATCCACCTAAAAATTATATTTTTAATGCCTTAAAATTGACTCCTTATAAGGATGTAAAAGTAGTTATTGTTGGACAAGATCCTTATCATGGAGAAGGGGAAGCCCATGGTCTTTCTTTTTCAGTACAAAAAGGAATTAAACTGCCTCCATCATTAAAAAATATTTATAAAGAATTGGAAAGTGATTTAGGTATTCCACCATTTCCAGAAGGAGATTTAACGTATTGGGCAAAACAAGGAGTTTTGTTGTTGAATGCTGTTCTTACAGTTATAAAAGATACTCCAGCCAGTCATAAAAATTTGGGTTGGGAACGTTTAACAGATTATATTATTAAAACATTAAATAAAAAAGAAACACCTGTTGTATTTATACTTTGGGGAAATTTTGCCAAAGCTAAAAAAGAGTTAATTACCAATCCAAAACATTTAGTTATTACCTCTGCTCACCCAAGTCCTTTTTCAGCAAATTATGGTTTTTTTGGAAGTAAACCTTTTTCTAAAACAAACGAATTTTTAAAACGAAATCATTTAACACCAATTGATTGGGATTTACGAAATCATGTTAAATAAAAAAAGCCATTTATCATGGCAGTCCTTTTAAACCCAAATTTTTTCTATTTTACTGGGTCATGGGTAATGTGATTGAATAACAATCCTACATTAATTAATCCACATATCCCTACTAAACTATAAACTATTCTAGTAATAACATCGTTTTCCATAAATAAAGCTTCTACTAGGTTAAAATCGAAGAATCCAATTAAACCCCAGTTTAGAGCTCCAACGATAGTAAATACTAAACATACTTTATGTATAGTTTCCATTTTATCACTCACCTTTATTCTTATTATGGACACATTTTTCTACATTATTCATGAATATTTTAAAATAAGTAAAATATAGTTTAAGTAGAAAAGGAAAGTGGTTAAGTGAAAAAAATAGGTATATTATCATTACTATTATTATTTTTAACATTTGGTTGTGGAAAAGTTGATGTTAACAAGGTTAAAAGTGATTTTGAGGATAGTGTAACAAAATCAAAATCCTATGTCTTAAATGGAACAATGGAAATAATGAATAATGAAGATACATTTGTTTATACTGTTGAAGCAAGTTTCTTAAAAGACGACTACTATAAAGTAAGACTTGTCAATCAAACGAATAATCATGAGCAAATTATTTTAAAAAATATGGATGGGGTCTATGTAGTGACACCAAGCTTAAACAAAAGTTTTAAATTTCAAAGTGAATGGCCAAGTAATTCAAGTCAATCCTATCTTTTGGCTCCTTTATTAAACGATGTTAAAAATGATAGTGATACAACACTAGAAGAACAAGAAAATAATTATGTTTTAAAAGCAAAAGTCAATTATCCAAATAATAGTGAACTTGTTTATGAACGTATTTATTTTGATAAAAATATGAATTTAGAAAAAGTAGAAGTTTGCAATAGTGATGATGTTGTAAAAATTAAAGTGAATGTACAATCTTTAGATTTAAAAGCTGGTTTGGATGAAGATGACTTTGTATTAGAAGATTTAATTAGTAAAGATTGTTGTAATACAGATTCATGTGAAAATAATGCATCATGTAAAAATCAAACAACTCCTTCTGATACCAAAACAAGTTCCTTAGAAGATGCTGTTTATCCATTATATATTCCAAGTGAAACGTATCTTACTAGTAAAGAAGTAGTGGATACGGATATGGGAGATAGAGTGATACTTACATATAGTGGAAATAAAAATTTTGTACTTGTGGAAGAAGTTGCTTCTGTAAGTAACGAGTTTGAAATTATTCCTGTTTATGGAGACCCTTTACTTATTAATGATTCTGTCGCTGCCTTACAAGCAAATTCTATTCACTGGACGAGTAATAATATGGAATATTATTTAACAGGAAATGATTTATCGGATGAAGAATTACTATCCATTGCAACCTCTTTAACAAATGTAGATATTGTAACAAGTGCTCAAGTTGAGAAATAGTTAATCTATTTCTTTTTTTGGCGATAAATAAAGAAATTGCAAAGCCATTCTAGCAAAGTAAAATATGTATAGAATTTTTATTTAATTTTTGTTATAATGTAATATACAGGAGTTGATACGTATGTCACTACAAGCTATATGGGCTTTATTAACCAAAGTTTTTGATATATGCGTTGTGTGGTTATTATTTTATTACATTTTGAAAAATATAAAAAATAACGTTAAAATGATTTTAATAGTTAAAGGGGTTATTTTAATTTTATTAATTGAAATTATAAGTAAAATCTTTAATTTATATACAGTAGGGATTATATTAGAATATATATTTGAATGGGGACCTCTTGCCATTATTATAATTTTTCAACCTGAAATTCGCAGTGTTTTGGAAAGTATTGGTAGAACACAATTATTAGGAAGGCACAAAACATTAACCGTTGATGAACGTGAAAAAATGGTTTGTGAAATTATGGAAGCTGTAGAATACTTAAGAAAAAATCGTATAGGGGCTTTAATTGTTATTGAAAGAGATATCTCACTACAAGAATATATAGCTCCTGCGACAAAGATTTATGCAGATGTTTCTAGTGAGTTATTAGGAACCATCTTTTTCCCTAATTCACCTTTACATGATGGTGGTGTTATCATACAAGGAAATCGAATTACATGTGCAGGAAGTGTATTTAAAACAAGTATGGATCCAAACGTCAATAAAAGATTAGGGACAAGACATAGAGCAGCTCTTGGAATTGCAGAAGAAAGTGATGCTGTAGCCCTTGTTGTATCTGAAGAAACTGGTAAAATTAGTATTGCTTGTGATGGAGATTTAGACTATAACTTAACACTTGATGAATTTAGAATGCGTTTAATTAATGAATTGAAACCAAAAGCCGAAATTTTCTATGAAGCCGACAAGGAAGAAGAAACAGAAGGTGAAGAAGATGAATAAAAGGAAAAACAAAAAACAAAAGAAAAGTTTAATTACTCGCTTTTTTCTAAGTCTTTATAATTTTATTGATCGAATTTTAATTACACCTATTAGTAGATTAATCTATCTTATTACAGATAAATTGAAATACAATTCTAATAAAATTGAAAAAATTTTAAATCGACCTAATATTTTATTATATCTATCACTAATATTTGCTATAATGATGTTTTTCTTAGTAGATAGAGAAGTTATTAATTTAGTTCAAAATGAAGCTGAAATTATTGCTAATCAACCTGTTAAAGTCTTATATAATGAAGAAGCTTATGTAGTGGAAGGTTTAGTTGATAGTGTTGATATAATTTTAACAGGAAATAAAAGCGCTATTTATCTGGCTAAACAATTAGGTGCTCATGAAGTGGTTTTAGATTTAACGGATTATAAACCAAGTAATACTTCCTATCGTGTAAAATTAACTTATAATCAAACGGTAGATTCAATTAAGTATAAGATAGATCCTACTTATGTTACTGTAACTATAAAAAATAAAGTCAGTAAATTGTTTGATATTTCCTATGAGTTATTAAATGAAGACAAATTAAATGAAAAATTAAGTGTTGAAAATGTTGAATTATCTAAAAGTGAAGTTGTTGTAAAAGGATCTGAAGATGCACTTAATAAAATTGCAACTGTAAAAGCTCTAGTTGATCTAAATAATAAAGATTACAATGATGCAGGTTTGTATGAAACGGATAATATTCCTTTAGTTGCCTATGATGAAAAGGGAAATTTATTAACAAATGTAGAAATCGTTCCTTCCACTTTAACCGCATCGGTAACACTTGATACCTATAAAGCAACTGTACCAATTAAAGTATTAACGACTGGGGACTTAGTAGCAGGAAAGGCAATTTCAGCAATCACAATCAATGGTAAAGATAGTTACTCCGTTGATATATATGGTGAAAAAAGTGTTCTTGATGCCATTACGAGTGTACCTGTTACTATTGATATCAATGGTTTAGGAAATAGTGGTTCTAAAACCTATAATGTAACGGTTACCAAACCTGCAGGGGTTAGATCTATAAGTGAATCTAGTGCTAAAATAAGTGTTAGTTTTGGTGATGAAAAGCAAAAAACAATTAATATCACAGATTTTTATAGTAAAAATTTAGATAGTGCCTTGTCCGTAAACTTTCCACCTGAAAATGGTACTGTTTCAGTACAAGTTAAAGGGGTAGAAAGCGTTCTTGATAATATTACTGAAGATAATATTTCAGCCTATGTAGATTTGACTGGGTATACAACTGGTACTTATGAAGTAGATTTAAAAATAGAAGGAGAAGATCCGAAAGTAACTTATATTGCTTCTAGTAAAGTAAAAGTCGAAATAACTGCGAAACAATCGTAGTTATTTTTTTTCATTAAAAAAAGCAATTAGAATTGCTTTTGAAATTTATAATTTAAAATCATCATAAATATCATCATTCATGTTTTTACCATCAAAGAAAGCTTTCACTTCAAAATGATGAAATTTAGCAATAAAATTGGAAGGGAATTTTCGAACATAACCATTTAATAAATTCATATTTAAGTTATAATAATTTGTTATAGCAGCAATTTTTTCATCTGTTTCTTTAATTGTTGTAAAAATTTCTTTTAATTCTTTATTCTTTCCCAGTTGGGGATAATCATCTTTAAATTTTTCTAAAATACTAAAGGCTTCTTTTAATTTTCGATCCAAATCAAAATTTGTAATATTTTTCTTTTTAATGTCTATATACTCTTTAAAATATTCTTTATTATCTTTTAAAGTACTTTTGACAATATTGTCTGCTCGAACAAGTAAGTCATATCTTTGTCTTAGAGTTTCATCTATTATACCTTCTGCTTTTTCAATTTTTGTTTTTAAATATTGCATTTTATTAAAATAAGTAATATAGATTAATGCTCCAATTGCTGCCAAAATAATACAAATTAATAATATATTTAATAGTTCCATCCCTACCACCTACAATTCACATTATATCACGTATAATACTGATTAGTAAATGGATGAAGTTGCAAATCATTTGTTTACTAGTATAATAATTTTACTCATTTTTA
>CANRBV010000031.1 GCA_947628965.1 uncultured Bacilli bacterium
TGGAGGAATGTCAGTTTGTAGGTGATGCATCGCTAGCGTACCTGAAGAAACAAAAGGATAAGAGCGAAAATATCCAACTCTATGGGATGGATGCATTTGCGTTTATGACGATGGATTTAGATGAGATGGAGAAAAAGATACATCCGGTTCCGAATGAAAAGAAGGTTGCACCAATAATTACTGCAGATACGATACAGACTGCAATTGAAGTGGAAAAGCGACGAGATGAAGAGGAACAGAAAACACGGTATCTTGAATACTTTGGGCAAATGTCTTTGCTAGACATCTACTCATCGGATATGACAGGTTCCATTCGAAGAGGTGTGATAAAAGAGCTGCTTCATGCCGGGGTGGGTGATGAGGTGATAAAAGACATCGTACATCCGGCATTTTCGGATGACCAGGTGATTCAGAAAAAGAAGATGTGGATAGAGATGAGGGGGAAGTTTGATTGTAATGACAGCAATAAGTCTACTTAGAAAAGCAGAAACATAAGTTCTCCTAATCTGTATTATACAGAAGGTTGGAAGTTGGAACTAACGATTAAAAGGCACATTCAAGAACAGAACACTTACGACATAGAATTAGATAGGTTAAGTGTAAGATAGTACGAGGATTCATTCTGGGGGCAGGCAAAAGCGGCAAAGGCAAGATGGCTTGAACAAAGTGAAATGTTAGCGCTTTTACACGCTAGCCAGTAACAAAGGTGTATAGTCGTAGAGCAAACCAACTTTACAGATTGAACCGTCAGGATTTTACGTTTACAGTTTCAATGAAATTACTGCAAAAAAACTGTTGAAGGTGATTTCCTTTTTGTTATGGATTGATAAGTATTAAGCATTGGTCGAAAAAACGATAAGAAAGATATATCTGGAAACAGTCAGATGTTTCTTTATCATATCTGAGGAAAAAATCGAAAAGTGCCGATACTATTATATAGGTGAGGATACCTATACTTTTATGATGTCTAGATATATCATGGCTATATATACTGCCTATCAGAGAGAAAAGCGACAGTGTTGGGGTGGACAACATAAAGTTGGAGGGGATTTTGGAAGTGTTATTCCAGGCGTTGTTACTAGATGATGTATAGTTTGAAGATGGAAAGATGTATGCGGAACTTTGTAGTATTTTTATAACTGAGTAAAGTCGATAATCGAAATCTTAAAGAAATGGAGGAATGAAATGAAAGAAATTCTTGAGTCAAATTTAGTTTCAGCTATTATAGCACTAATAGGGGTAATAGTGTCACTTAAATGGTCAACAAGTGAAACTGCAAAGAGAATGGAACAGGCATTAAAAGTATATGAAAGTGAACTTAGTAGGAAAGTATATGTTTCTTCCAAAAGGGCTGATATGGAATTTGAAATATTTCAAAAGTTAGGCAAAAATTGTGGGGAAATATTTCTGTTAATGCAAAGATTATATCCAGATAAGTTGAGTACATTTCAAATCAATTACTCAGAAAAGCCTAATTTAAATGATCTGGCGTTGAAAATAAGAGATTTAGAGTTAGAAATAAATAATAGTAGAGCGTTTATTTCTAGTGAAATAATTTCTCTGTATAGTGAGCTTTCGAAGAATGCAGAAACATTTTTTGTAGATGCAGAAAAACATAATCTGTGTTGGGATGATAGTAAGGAAGATCATATAAGAAAGACTGAATTAAGAGATGTAGCTTATGAATCAAGGAAAAAATTTGAAGAGAATTGGATAAAAGCAAGTGAGCAGGTAAAAAAATATTTGCGTGCAGAAGAATAAATTTTGATAAAAACAAAATGTTTGGGGCGGCAATACAAATTCGATAGGCAATGTATATAAGACATATCTAATAATTATTTGGCTCATCTTATTGTAAATATGTAATGCGAAGCTTAAGGGGTGGTGCTAAAATACTTATGTGGGAAAATAAAGATTTATTACTTGACAGAGTATAAAATAGAAGAAAGAGAGTGAAGTTTGAATGCAAAAAACGTATGATAAAGCTGCAATTCAGTCAGTTGTCGATGAATTTAGACTATCGGAAATTCAGTCAGAGTCAGAAGTTCGTTCAAAGTTCATTGTTCGGTTATCAGAAGTACTAGGCTATCCATCTCAATTGAGGGGAGAGGAGTTTCCGGTATATGGATATGGTGGGAGAGAAGCGCTTAGAGCGAAAGATGCGGATTTTATATTTTTTACTGATAAATCTTTTAGCAGATATAGAACTAATACACAGAAGAATAAAGCATGGGTTCGAGATCATAGCCTTTTGATTATAGAGGCGAAGAAACCGGGTGAGATGTCAGAAGATTTGGGACAAGTTCAGTTTTATACAATGTGGACAAAGGCAGTAGCATACATTGAAACAGATGGGGAAGATTTTAAAGGATATTTTGTTAATCCAATATCTTCTGATTTGGAAGTGATAGATTCAAAAGTTGATGACTTACCAAATAAACCTGAAATATGGAACTTTTCTTATGAGAATGTACTTTCTATAAAACAAAAAGGCTGTATTGTAAAAAGTTTTGACTCAAGGCTTATTGCTATGGAGGATAATGCTTGTCAGATTATTACAGAGGATTCTGAGCTTGATATTCCTGAAGCAACGCTTTCATATATTAGAAGTTGCATGGGAAGAAATGCTGAAGGGTTAACAAATGTCCAGATGGTAAGTCGATTCTTGAATACAACAGATTCAATGCTTCAGAATGATATGCGTTATGACATACCGCCTTATATGATTGACATTCCTAGACGTACATATGAAGCAAAATTATATGTTGATAATATGATTTTCCCTTTGACAGTTGGTGAAGTTACGGAGTTTTATTGTAATGAAGTTACACGATACTTATTTGAAAATGAATATATTGTTGCTGAAGCAATATATAAGGAGAATAAGTTGTGCGATTTTGAAATAGGTTATCATATTTTGGATAGACATGTATCTGAGAGATTGGATCATTTTGAATTAGTTAGAAAATGTCTTGATGCTGATGTTGTGAGAGTTATAGTTGAAAATGAGTCGGGCTTACAAATGATTTTTCCATCTGGACATTCAAGAAAGATGTGGAAGAGTAAACAGTATGTTAAAACAATGTTTGAATTCTGGTTTTCTGGAATGAAAAAGCTAAAAGCTATTGAGGCGTATTATGAAATAGAATTTGAACTACAAGTTGTGTCTGATCCAATGGAATTAAATGAACTATATGATTCTATTGATTTTGTGTACGATGGGATGATGCTTCAGGAAAATTGCGAAATAACATTACCAGGTAATTTGTTTGATGAAGATTTCGAAATTGAAGAGCCAGTATTATTTGAAGAAAATAAGGTTATACCTCTAAAAGATAGGGTTATACAAGGTTTTGTGTTTAGACCATATCGAAGCGCATGGTTACCAAGTAAGGTAAAGTTTGCAGGAAAAGGTGAGAAAGATATTGTTCGAATTCCAGGATGTTGCGAATATAGGATAGTTGAAAGGTAGATTATATGATAGCTTGCATTGTGTAAAGTTTGAGGCAAGTTATTAAAAAAAGAACAGTGTAAGGGCAGTTATAGAGAAATCATAATGGTTTGTAGCTACACTTTTTGTAGCAGTGGAAAAGGTGGCATTCACTTCATCCTTTTCCGATATTCTGACGGTGAGCAGCCTTTTGGCATGTGAAATAGCCTAAAAAATGGCGGATTATCATAAGCAACAATGCTGGAAATTTCATTTATGGCGTAAATTGTAGTTTCTAGTTATATTTCACAGCGTCTAGTAATGTTGATATCAAGGTTGTAGTTTTCGATAAAATAAGAGGCGATATAAAAAAAACTTGACACATAAATCCTACAAGTGTAATATTAAGAGATAGTACAAATATTTTTTTGTTCTAAAATCTTACAAAAGTAAGATTTGCGAAAGGAGTGAGGAGATTTTGTATCAAAAATGGCTCGTAAAAGTGGCTTTGTATATAATTTTATGCGTTGCTTTTTTGACTGCTTGCGAAAAAAGAAAAGTGATTGAAGAAAAAAAGGATAAGGATATAACCTCGGAAATCTCCGTTACACCTTTTACGAATAAGAAAAGCGATATAGATTGGAATAGTAGTGTTGCAAAAAAAGATGGAAAATTGTACTTTGAGGTATCGATTGAAGATTTTATGAATGCTTACAATGGTTATTACTATGAAGATCATGGAAGAGATTATATAAAGCCGCTTTTGACATGGTATTCATATAGACAGGATTTTGGAAGACTGAAGGGGGATATGTGCTATGAGTATACGGCAGATAAGAAGATACTTACTCTTCCAACGATTGCAGTGTATACTCCTAAAAATGGCAAGCGTATTGAAATCATTACACTTAATTTTGATGATCATAGTTACACGGAAAAAATGTATAAACAGTATGAAGAATTATGTTATTATACTTTGAAAGTTTTTTTCCCGGATATGGCTAAGAAAGAGATAATAAATTTGTATGAAAAATCAAATGCAGAGGCATATGAACATATATTTCAAACGGAGAAAGGATTTCATAGTGATAATCCTCCAAGTGACTTGTATTACAGAAATGGTGTAGGGGTTTATCCCTATTTTGCATATGGAGAAAGCGTACGCATGTGTATTATTCCGGTAACAGAAAAGTTGATTAAGGCATATAGCAGGAAAGGTGTTAAGATTCATAGACTGGAGGAAAATAAGTAATTATGAAACATAAGCACAACAAGAAAAGAGGAATCATTCAAACTGTCGCTTTCTTAGTAAGTTCAATTTTTATAGCATGTTTGATTTTAATGGTAAAAAATGATGTAAATAAGACGAGTGTGAAAAGAAATCCAGAGCAAGTTTTGGTTGCATATATGGACTGTATTTCTGGAAAGAGATATGGAGAAATGTATGAAATGATAACAGATGAAAGCAAGAAAATGATTAGCAAAAATGACTTTGTTAAGCGTAATTCTGCCATTTATGAAGGAATTGAGGTAAAGAATGTGAATATACGTATTCTAAATTACGATAAGGAAAAATTGACGGTTACATATAATACCTCTTTTGACACTGTAGCCGGTAAAGTGGATTTTGAAAATGAATTAACTTTTTTAGAAGAAGATGGCCAGTACAAGGCATTGTGGTGTGATTCGGTGATATATCCAGGTCTTGAGACTTCTGACAAAGTGAGAGTTTCCACAATACAGGCAAATAGAGGAGAAATATTGGATAGAAATGGGAGAATGCTTGCTGGAAAGGGGCTTGCTTCTTCTGTTGGAATTATTCCGGGGAAATTAGTAAATAGGGAAAAGTCGATTGCTAGGATTGCAAAACTGTTGGAAATAAAAACCGAAGAAATAGAAAAACAATTGTCAGCAAAATGGGTGAAAGATGATTCGTTTGTTCCATTAAAAAACATTTCAAAAGTCAAGGAGATAGAGCTTCTTAAACTTGAACCGGATAAAAATGCCTTAAAAGAGCAGAAACGTCAAGAGAAGTTATTAAATATTCCGGGTGTGATGATTTCTGATGTTGAGATTAGGGAATATCCATTAAAAGAGGCGGCAGCACATTTAATTGGTTATGTACAGAATGTGACGGCAGAAGATTTGGAAGAACATGCAGGTGAAGGATATACGAGTACCAGTGTTATGGGAAAGACCGGCCTGGAGGGTTTGTATGAAAAAGAATTGAAAGGCGAAAATGGATGTAGGATATATATTGTGGATTGTGAAGGAAAGGAAAAAGAGGAACTAGCATATAAAACGGTCCAGAATGGAAAAAATGTAAAACTAACGATTGATGCCGATTTGCAACAGCAACTGTATGAAAGTTTTAAAACTGACAAAAGTTGCTCAGTTTCTATGAATCCTTTTACAGGTGAAGTACTGGCACTGGTTAGTACACCATCTTATGACACCAATGCGTTTATTATAGGGATGACACAAAAGCAATGGAAAGCATTAAACGAAGATGAACAAAAGCCGTTGTATAACCGTTTCAGGCAGGCATGGTGTCCGGGTTCAACCTTTAAGCCAATTATAGCGGCAGTTGGTTTGCAGTCAGGGGCATTCACAGGGGCAGACAATTTTGGAAATGAAGGGAATAGTTGGCAAAAGGATAAGACATGGGGAACATATCATGTTACTACACTTCATACATATAGTCCGGTCATCCTAAAAAATGCATTGATATATTCGGATAATATATATTTTGCAAAGGCAGCACTTAAAATCGGGACAGAAGAGATGGAGCGTTCATTATCCATGTTGGGATTTCACACATCTATTCCGTTTGAAATAAAAATGACAGAGTCTAAATACTCTAATGCCGAACACATTCAAAGTGAAGTGCAACTAGCTGATACAGGATACGGCCAGGGACAAGTGCTGATAAATCCACTTCATTTAGCTTGTGTTTACACAGTAAACGCTCCATAGTGAGTGCGTAGACGCACCTCTAAATTTTTGAGACAATAAACTCCGATGTATAAAAAATTGAAAAAGTTGAAATTTTCAACTTTTTAATCGAGTGGAGGTATGTCTATGCATAAACAAACATCATTAGTTGCAAAGCAGGTTCGTTTGCAAGAATGGGTATCTCATATCCAAGCCTGCCAGAGTCGCCCTAAAGGGATGACCGTTCAGCAATGGTGCGATCAAAACGGAATCACTAGAGATAATTATTATTATCACCTATCTGCTGTACGCAAAGCATGTCTTGATCAGCTTCCTGTTGAAAAAATCGAAAAACTTGAAAAACACGAATCCGCTAAACATAGTGTAGTTCCTGTATCCATTATGGACTTACCAAATGAAACACCATCTACATCAACCATCGATTTGGAAGTGAACGGAATCATAATTCACGTCACTGATTCCACTTCTACGGAGTTGTTAAAGAAAGTATTACAGGTAACTGCCTATGTTGAATGATGCCACTTGTTTCAAACAAGTTTATATCGTAACAGGCTACACGGATTTACGCTCTGGTATCGATCGTCTTGCGGCTCTGGTAAAAGCACATCTTAACAATCAACCATTTGAACCTGATACTATCTATCTTTTCTGCGGCCGCCGCACAGACCGCATTAAAGGTTTGGTTTGGGAAGGCGATGGTTACCTTCTCCTATACAAACGATTGGAGGCAGGTAAGTTTCAATGGCCACGCTCGGAATCAGAAGTCCGGGCACTGACACAACAACAATTCCGTTGGCTGATGGAAGGGCTTACCATTGCCCCGAAGAAATCTGTAAAGCCTGTGAAACAACCGGAATATACAGCATAAATTGTGCAAAACAGAGAAAATATTTCCTGTATTTTTCTCTTATAAATCCTACGGAAATACGTCATTCCAAGGCTTTCCTATATGCTTGTAACAATGCATAGCAGCAGTACGGAGCATATCAGTATGTCGTATCTGTTTTGTTGTCGCAAAACACCGGCGCTTCAAAAGTCCTTCTACAGCCTTACATCCATAGGCAATATGACGAACTGCAGATACGCTGCAATTCGCATAAACACTATAAATCTGCTATAATAAACCTATGGAAAGGACGGTTTGTTATGGCACTGAAATACACAGAAGAACAACTGAATAACTTTGATAAAGCAACGTTGGTACAGTTGTTTTTAGCAACACAATCGCAGCTCGAGGATATTGATGCGAAGCTGCAGCTGGTATTAGAACAGCTTGCTGTATCAAACAATAAGCGTTTTGGTAAGTCTACTGAAAAACTTGCACCTGACAATCAGATCGCATTTATGGAAATCGATGGTAAGCTTGTGTTCTTCAACGAAGCGGAAGCCGTCGCTGCTATTACAGAATACGATGAGGATAAAGAAGAGGTAAAGCCCAGGTCGAAAAAGACCAAAGGCAGACGTGCAGAACTTGTTGCGGATCTTCCGATCGTTCCGGTTCATCATATGATGAGCGAAGAAGAACTGATGGAAGAATTTGGCCAAGATGGCTGGTATCAGTTAGATGATGAAATCTATAACCGATACAGGTTCACTCCTGCCAAGGTTGAGTTGGAGGAACATCATGTAGGCGTTTACAAATCCAAGAAGGACAATCACTTCAAGAAAGCAAAACATCCGGGATACCTTCTTCGGAATAGTTTGGTATCTCCATCCTTATTGGCAGCAATCTTAAATGCGAAATATGTTAATGCGGTTCCGCTATATCGCCAGGAACAGGAATTCTCCCGTTATGGCATAGAGATTACCAGAAGAGAGATGGCTCACTGGACGATACTGTGCACGGAACGATATTTGTCATTACTATATGACTTAATGCATAAAAAGCTGTATGACTATCATGTATTACAGGCAGATGAGACTCCTGTCCGTGTCACAAAGGAAGATCGAACGGAAGGCTCTACGCATTACATGTGGGTCTACCGCACAGGTAAGATGTATAAGGACAAGCCTATCGTCTTATACGATTACCAACCATCCAGAAACACTTCACATCCGAGAAAGTTTTTAAAGGACTTCCAGGGTGTCTGTGTAACAGATGGATATCAGGTTTATCACTTACTTGAAAAAGAACGTGATGACCTTATCATTGCAGGCTGCTGGGCACATGCGAGACGACGTTTTGACGAAGCTGTTAAGGCTTTGCCAAAGGAGAAACGCAGGGATGCATTGGCATACCTGGCATTGAAGCAGATCCAGGCGATTTATCGTGAGGAAAACAAGCTTGCAGAGTTATCTGCAAAGGAACGCTTACAACGTCGACAGCTTACAATCAAGCCGATGGTCGATGCTTACTTTGCGTGGGTAAAAGAGAATCTTAACAAGGTGCCTAAAAAAGGTAAGGCATACAACGGATTCTTCTATTCCATCAATCAGGAGCAATACTTACGAGTGTTCCTTGAAGATGGTGAGGTTCCTATGGATAACAACGCTGCCGAACAATCTATTCGTGGATTTTGCATTGGCAAAAAGAATTGGGTAATGATTGATACTATTGCTGGAGCTGAATCCAGTGCAATCATTTACAGCATTGCCGAAACTGCCAAGGCAAACAACTTAAAGCCATACGATTATTTCGAATATTTATTATCAGAGATTCCAAAACACATGGATGATACTGATTGCAGTTTTTTAGAAAATCTTTTGCCATGGTCAGAGCAATTGCCTGATCACTGCAGAAAACAAAAGAACTCAAAGTAAGTGCTGGCGCCACTCTAACGAGTGGCTTGCTTTTGTCAAGGTACTGACTATGGATCGTTTACTTTACACAAGTTTTTGTAATGATGGAAATGTGTTAAAACCGTATTTACTATATAAAGAGAATGCAAAAGCAGAGTATTGGATTTCAGAAGCTTTTTCCACTAAAGTATCAAAGCAGGTGTTGGATGGGATAAAAAGTGTAGTAAATAATCCACATGGAACAGGATATGCAATACACCGCAAGGACATTGTTTTGGCAGGGAAAACAGGAACTGCTGAAATAAAGGCATCACAGGAAGATACGTCAGGGACAGAACTGGGATGGTTCTCAGTTATGACACCTGATAAGAAAACTTCAAAGCCCATTCTTGTGGTTAGTATGGTTGAAGATGTAAAAGGAAGAGGCGGAAGTGGCTATGTAGTAGAAAAGGATAAAGATGTTCTGGATAAATGGTTTGACAAAAACTGAAATTAGAAGGAGAGTGAATGACTATGAGAAGATATTTATATCTAATCTTTTGTATGACGGCAATTAGTCTTTTTTGCTGTTCATGTAGCAATAAGACAAAAGAAGTGAAATCCATACCAAGTCAGAAAAGCGAAAATAAAGAGGAAAGTGTAGAAAATAATACAACAGATGCCCATATATCAGAGGCTGATCTGGAAAAAGGATATAATCTTCCTGTATCTGATCAAGAGAATGAAGAAGCTGAAAGGGACTCTTTTCAGATAATGGAAGAAATTAGTCACATATATAAATGTGCAGACAAAGGGGAGTCGTTAAATGCTGTTTTGGATGAAAACTCCATAAGAAAAATGGTTCGAAAAATAAAAAAGCAGGGTTATCCTGTTAGAACCTACGAGGAATATTCCAATATGGAAAACTACAAAATAGTTGATTCGTTTTTGAAAGAAGCAAGGAAGGGAAACAAAGGTTCAATTGTTATTTATGAAGTACATTCTGATGGTAGCATTGGTAGAGAAAAATTTATATATGATGGAACCTGTATGTTTGTTGTAGCTTCAAATGGTGTATGGGATGATAACAACAACCCTGGGATGGCATATGTTTCTTATACTAGATTAAAGAAGTGGAGATATTCAAATAAGGGATGGTTTTGTTATGAAATGTGTGTACCGGAATATCCGGAAGTAACAGAAATGGTAGACGGAAGTTGTTTGGTACGGATTAAGCCAATAAGTAGCAGAAAGCGAGAACTTTCTAAAAAATGTGTGCGCGAATTGGGATATCAGGGGAATAACCTTTTATGCTCTAATTGGGACAAAAATCACATGAAAAAGATTGATTTTAACGGTCTTTATGAGTATTTATATGCCATGAAATATAAGAAAAAATTCAATGGTAAAAAATATCCGAATGGAATACCTAAAGAGCAATTTGAACAGTTGATTATGGAATATATGCCTGTTTCTGCGGAAGAAATTCAAAAGTATGCAGTATATAATAAAAAGAAAAAAGCGTATGATTGGATGTGCTTGGGATGCTTTAATGATGTAGCTAATTTTTTTGGGACATCAATTCCGGAAGTGACCAATGTCAAGCATAATCCAGATGGTACAATAACTCTTACAGTGGATGCAGTATGTGAAATGGTATTATGTAACGAGGCGTTGATTACACATGAACTGACTGTAAAGTTTGCGAAAGATGGGAGTTTTCAATATTTAGGAAATAAGATATTGGATGGTGGCATTAAGGAGATACCAGACTATCAATATCGCATTAAAGATTGATTTGATAATAGTGGTGTTCTATGGTAATCTTACAGATGTAAGAAAAGAAAGGAGGACACATGAAGAAATTAAAGTTAGTTGGAATATTGGCAACAGTTGTATTGATAGGCGGTGTGATTTCAATTCCACTTATAAATAACCATACAGCCTATAAGGTGGAAAAGGCATTATGTGAAATCCCGTTGCCAGAGGAAACAGAATTGATAGAGTCGTTGTCACAGGCTGGGAAGCTGACGGGTAACGGAAATGGAATGCAGTATTTCGGAGCAATTTTAATTCGAAGTGATTTGTCTTTGGAAGAATTGGATGCTTACTATTCAGGTTACAGAAGTAATGAATGGGAATGTTTGGTGGAAACTCAGGAAGGGCAGTCCATTGAGGTGATTGATCACGAGACACTACAATTTTCGGAAGAAATAAAGGATAGCGGTTATTACATTCTATATTCATGGGGAAGCGGAAATTCTCTATTGGAAGAACTGGATATACGTGGACATTAAAAGGAGTGTTATAACAATGAAGAAATTTTTGAAAATTATGCTATGTATTATGGGTTCGCTTCTTGCAGTAATTGTAGCATTTTGGTTTAGCATTTCGTATACGGTAAATTACAAGAAGATAACTTGCGATACATCCGTTTCACCAGATAAAAAATATGAAGTGATACTTCAAGCTGTTGGAGAACCGGAATGGCCTTTTGGTTCAGCAAGTGGACGGTTAGTCCTTAAAGAAGGCGAAGATAAGATATCGCAAACAGATTTTGAATTGCACAATGACGGTGCAAGCATCAGTAGCAGCTGTTGGAAGGTTACCTGGCATGAAGATTATGTAGAAATAATTCTATCAGGTGAAGAACAATTTGATGAACAAGTCATTTTATATTTCGATGGTACGAAAGAAATACAGCAATTGACAGATGTAGCAGATATTGAAGTAGAATATCCATCAGGAGAGAGATTAGATGAAAGCCGGGTTATAACTGAACAATCCTTTGATGTAGAATTGAATGATTGGGGTGAAGTACAGTTTGTATCTTATCTGCCGACTTATGAAACGCTCTGGGAAGATGTTTCCTTTGTGCTGGCAAAAGACAATCAAATTATGGCTCATCATCAGAATGTGTGGAATAGAAAACTGCTTTAAAGCCGCATAAGCATTGAAAAAGCATACGATCTCAGTT
>CANRBV010000032.1 GCA_947628965.1 uncultured Bacilli bacterium
CTTTGAAAATATATAATGGAATATCAGAGCAAGAAACAGATGACAATTATATTGTTGAATGGAAAGGATACACAGGAACAGATGGAGATAGTACAGGAATAATAATGAAAGAGACAAAAGATGAAGAAGCACAGGTATCAGATGAGTTTATAAAAACAGGAAGCAAAAGTGAAACAATGGAGGATGTAACATCAAATGTAGGAATATACTTTTCAAATTCAGAAAAAATGTTAGGGGCAGAAGGAGAAATAAAAGTATATGATGATGAAACAGATGAATTAATAGAAACATTTACAAAAGATAATTGGTCAAAATATAGTTCATCAAGGCCATATACATATGAAAGACCAATAAAACACATAAGAATAGAAACAAGTAAAACCAATAAAGAGTCAAGTATATATGTATATAATGTAAAACAATTAGATGATGAAGCAATATTTGAAAAATATGAAAGAGAGCAATTTGATGAACTTCAATACATAAAATCTACATTAACTGGATATGTAGGAGAAAATTATATTAATACAGATACAGATAATGCAAATTATGAAGCTCCATATTCAATAGCAAATATAAAGGTAAGTAGAAACGCATTTTCAACACAAGTAACTGAAAAAAATGTAAAAATAACAATATCAGCTGAGGCAAATGAAAATATAAATCAGGTAAAATGGACAAATGGAGCATTTTTATTAAAATTACCTAAAGATATTGTAGAGATAAACATCAATAGTGTTACTACTAATGAAGGTGTACAAATAGTTAGTTATGAACAATATGAAGAAGATGATATAAAATACATAAAAATAAATACACAAGCAGAAAACCCTACAACATATGATGTTGTGGTAGATTGTGATATAACACCAAACCCAGAAGCTACATCAAAATCAGCGAGTATAGATTTATATTACTACAATGAAAATGCAATAGAATATTGGTATAAAGCAAAAGATGATTATGATATAAATGACAACTTAAATGCAGAAGAAACAATAGGAAAAGGAAATGTAAGTATAAGTTTAGTATCACCAAGTTCAATATTAACAAGTCAAACAATAACTAATTATGATAATAAAGGAAGCATAACAGTAGCACCACAAATAGCAGAAGTATCAAAAGAACAAAGAACAGCAGATATTAATATAGGAATAACTAACAATTATACAAATACAATAAGTGAAGTAAAGCTTATAGGAAGAATACCATATGATAAGAACAAATATGTAATAAATGGAGCAGAAATGGGATCAACCTTTACAGCAAAAATGCAAAGTAAAATTGTAATACCAAAAGAATTAGAAGGAATAGCAAGGGTATATTATAGTGAAAATGGAGAAGCAACAAATGATATACAAGCACCAGAAAACAATTGGCAACCAGCAGAACAAGTAGAAGATTTAGATAATATTAGAAGCTACTTGATAGATTTAGGAGAAAAAACATTAAGTAGAGGAGAAAAATATAAATTTACCTATACAGTGGAAATACCACAAAATTTAGCTTATAACCAAGTATCATACAGTCATCATGCAGTATATTTTAGTTTGGATACAACAGATGGAAAATATAGAACTCAAACAGAGCCAAATAAAGTAGGGCTAATGATAGCTAGAAAATTTGATTTAGAATTAGAAAAATATCAAAAAGAAAAGGATATATTAGTACCAGGAGCAACATATCTAATTAAAGAAGATGGTAAAGAAGAAGGAAAAACAAAAGTAACTGATGCAAATGGAAAATTAGAAATAGAAAATTTATATGTTGATAGAAAGTACATAGTAAAGGAAATAAAATCACCTGCTAATTATGAATTAAATCAAAAAGAAGTAACATTTAAAGTAACAGAAGCAGAAGGAAAATTGAAAATAGTAGATGAAGATACTACGAAAGATGCAGTAAGAGAAATAAATGTAATTGAACCACAAGAGACTCAGGGTTACAAAGTACAAATAAAACTAGAAGACGAAGTAAAAGCAAGTTTAAAAATAGTAAAAATAGAAAAACAAACAGAAGAATCAACAAAGCTAAGCGGAATTCGTTTTAAATTAACAGGAGAAAAATTTGAAAATGGAAGAAACTTAACAACAAATAAGAATGGAGAAGTAAACTTAAAAGGGTTAAGCATAGGAGCAGAATATCTTTTAGAAGAAGTAAAAGCAGAAGGATATTATTTATCAGATCCAATTAGATTTAAAATAGTAAATAATGAAGGAAACTATGAGATAAAATTTATAGAGATAATAAATAATGATGATGGCTCTGTACAACAAGAGGGGCAAGGACAAGAATTACAAGAAACACCAGAGTTTGTAAAAGAAACACAAGTAACTCAGGATGAAAATATTCCTGTAATTAATTTAAAATTACAAAATGAAAAAATACCAAGATATAAATTACAAATCGAAAAAGTGAAAAAGGGAGATGAAACAGTAAAACTGGAAGGTGCAAAATTTAGGCTATTTAAAGGAAAAGAAAAACTAGGGGATTACACAACAAGTGACCAAGGAACAATAGAAATACCAAACTTATACCAGTATGAAGAAGAAAAAAATTTAGACCAAACATATACATTAAAAGAATTATTAGCCCCAGAAGGCTATGCAGTAGTAAAAGATATAACCTTCCAAGTAAGTAAAGATGCAGAAGGCTTATTAGTAATGGATGTAAAAGAAGGAACAGTTGCAAAACAAGAATCAAATCCAGAAGAAAATACAATTACAATAACCATTGAAGACAGCCCATCATTTAAACTAATAAAAAAGGATGGAGAAAAAGAAAAACAAGGGCAAGAAGTGCGCTTACCAAACACTAAATTTGCAATATACAATGTAGATGATGGAACAGAACAACTAGCATTAGATAGCAAATTTAATATATTAGGAAGTAAAGAAATAATAAACGGAAAAGAATATCATGTATTAACAACAAATGACCAAGGAGAAATAGAAGCAGATTTAAGGCAAGGGTTATATAAAGCAGTAGAAATTAAGGCTTGTGATGATAAATACGACATAACAAATAACGTATACTATTTCGGAATAGGAACTTCAAGAGAGGCAAAAAGAAAAATACGGATTGTCTTTAGCAACGTCAGTAGGAGAAAGATATAGTGATGAAATAACATCAGTAGCTGGAACATCAGATGGAGGATTTGTAGTAGGAGGATATTTTACAAGTAGTAGTATCCAAGTAGGAGAATATATGTTAGAAAATAAAGGCAATTCTGATGGAATGATAATCAAATATAATTCAGAATTTGAAGTCGAATGGGCAACGTCAGTAGGAGGAAGTAGTCAGGATTATATAAAATCAGTAACCGAAACAACAGATGGAGGATTTGTAGTAGGAGGATATTTTGAATCAGAAAGTATCCAAGTAGGAGAATATACGTTAAAAAATAATAGTGACATTAGCTCTAGCTATATACCAACTTATTATTCTGATGGAATGATAATAAAATACAAACCAGTAGAAAGTGATGAAAAATATGAGGTAGAATGGGCAACAGCAGTAGGTGGAAGTAGTTATGATTATATATATTCAGTAGCCTCAACATCAGATGGAGGATTTGTAGTAGGAGGATATCTTTTTGATGGAATGATAATAAAATACAAACCAGTAGAAAGTGATGAAAAATATGAGGTAGAATGGGCAACAGCAGTAGGTGGAGATAAGAGAGACAAAATAACTTCAGTAGCAGAAACATCAGATGGAGGATTTGTAGTAGGAGGATCTTTTTATAGTAGTAGTATCCAAGTAGGAGATTATACATTAACACGCGATGAAACTTGGTCAACTTGTTCTGATGGAATGATAATAAAATACAAGCCAGTAGAAAACGATGAAAAATATAAAGTCGAATGGGCGACGTCAGTAGGAGGAAGTTATGATGATGAAATAACCTCAGTAGCAGAAACATCAGATGGAGGATTTGTAGTAGGAGGAAATTTTGGGTCATATGAGATAAAAGTAGGAGGATATATATTAGAAAATAATAGTGATAATGTAATTGAAGAATGGTATAATTCTGATGTGATGATAATCAAATACGAACCAGATGAGTCAAACGAAGGAAAATATAAAGTCGAATGGGCAACGTCAGTAGGAGGAAGTGATGATGAGAAAATAGCATCAGTAGCCGAAACAACAGATGGAGGATTTGTAGTAGGAGGATATTTTGAATCAGAAAGTATCCAAGTAGGAGAATATACGTTAAAAAATAATAGTGACATTAGCTCTAGCTATAGACAAACTTATTATTCTGATGGAATGATAATCAAATATGAAACAGATGAAACAAAAGATGGAGAATATAAAGTATCATGGGCAACTTCACTGGGAAAAGATTTTGATGATGAAATAACATCAATAGCCGCAACATCAGATGGAGGTTTTGCAGTAGGAGGGTATTTTTGGAATAGTATACAAGTAGGAGATGATACATTAAAATCTAAAGGTTATGAAGATGGGATGATAATCAAATATGATAAAAAAGAATTAGCAAATCCAACAACTATTACCGCAAAGTCAATAGGAGAAAGTGATATAGAGCAAATAACAGCAGTAGCTAAAACATCAGATGGAGGTTTTGTAGTAGGAGGATATTTTAGTAGTAGTAGTATCCAAGTAGGAGAATATGTATTAGAAAATAAAGGTTCTTTTGATGGAATGATAATCAAATATGATGCAAATGGACAAGTTGAATGGGCGACGTCAGTAGGAGGAAGTAGTTATGATTATATAAAATCAGTAATCGAAACAACAGATGGAGGTTTTGTGGTAGGAGTATATTTTAACAGTAGTAGTATCCAAGTAGGAGAATATGTATTAGAAAATAAAGGTTCATATGATGGAGTGATAATAAAATACAATCCAATAGAAAGCAATGAAAAATATGAAGTCGAATGGGCAACGACAGTAGGAGGAAGTAATAATGATTATATATATTCAGTAGCCTCAACATCAGATGGAGGATTTGTAGTAGGAGGAGATTTTAACAGTAGTAGTATTCAAGTAGGAGAATATACATTAAAAAATAATAGTGACATTAGCTTTGGAACCACTTATTATTCTGATGGAATGATAATCAAATATGATGCAAATGGACAAGTAGAATGGGCAACGTCAGTAGGAGGAAGTAAAGGTGAGAGTGTAAACTCAGTAGCCGAAACATCAGATGGAGGATTTGTAGTAGGAGGATATTTTAATAGTAGTGAAATAAAATTATCAGAAGAGTATACATTAAAAAATAATGGTTCAACAGATTATAATGATGGAATGATAATCAAATACAAACCAGTAGAAAGCAATGAAAAATATGAAGTAGAATGGGCAACGACAGTAGGAGGAAGTGATGGTGATAGTATAAGATTAGTAACCAAAACATCAGATGGAGGATTTGTAGTAGTAGGAAATTTTAAATCAAACATAAAAGTAGGAGAATATACATTGAATTCAAAAGGTTCTTCTGATGGAATGATAATAAAATACGTACCAGATGAATCAAATGAAGGAAAATATAAAGTCTCATGGGCAACGTCAGTAGACGGTGAAATAGCATCAGTAGTCGAAACATCAGATGGAGGATTTGTAGTAGGAGGATATTTTAATGGTAGTGAAATAAAATTATCAGAAGAGTATACATTAAAAAATAATGGTTCAACAAATTATTATGATGGAATTATAATCAAATACATACCAGATGAAAAATTAGGATATAAAGTGCAGTGGGCAAAATCAATAGGAGGAATTAACGAAGATCATATAAATTCAGTGGCAGAATTAAAAGATGGAACAATATTAGCAGGAGGAGAATATAACAGTAAAAATATAGAAACAGATGGAAAGACATTAAATAATAATAGTAGAATTAATTCTGGAACAAGATATTATTCAGATGGTATGCTATTTAAAATAGCAAATCAAGTAGGAGTTCCAGAGGTAGAAGAACTAGAAGTAAAGAATTATATAAAACAATTTAAAATAACAACAGGTGTACAAGAAATAGATGGAGAAAAAGGAGGAGATATTTCTGGAGAAGACCTAAAACCATATGAAAAAGTGAAATATGGGAATAAAAGTACTAGAGATATTATAATGACTCCAAAAGAAGATTATGAAATAATATCAGTCACAGTAAATGGAAAAGAGTGGCCATTTGAGGTAAATACCGAAAATGGAAGTTATACTATGGATAAGTTTGAAGATGTAAAAGAAGATAAACACATAGTAGTAACATATAGTAAAAAATCAAACAAAATAGTAATACAAAAAGTAGATAGTAAAAATCAAGAGCCAATAGCAGGAGTAAAATTCAAACTAGATCAAATAGAAGAAAGAGAAAATCCAGACCAAAACACTGTAATAGGTAACTTAACTAATAATAGTAATGATTTTGCCGAAATAATAGATGAAAATGAAGTATCAGATGCAATTGAAGGAACAATCAAAAATAATGGAAAAACATATTCAATGTTAAATATAGAAAAAGGAGAAATAAAAGGAGTATTACAAGATATACAACAAGTTGGAAGTTATTGGTTTGAAAAACAAACAGGAGAAGATGGAAAAGAATATTATATCCCAACAAATGGACAAACATATCAACTATCACATAATGGAAGTGCAGATAAGAAAAATACAACAGCAAATTCATATATACCAATTAATTTAGAAGGTAAAACAGGGGATTATGTAGTAGTAGTAAATGCAAGAGTATCAAGTGAAAAATATGATTATGGCTATGCAACAATAACTAAGAATATAAATGCTCCAAAATATAATGAAGAAGCAGGAAGATTTATGTACATATCAAACATAATAGAAAACACAGACTATACATCAGAAATATTAGAAGGAGGAAGTACATATTACTTACATTTAGGATATTATAAAGACTCAAGTCGAGACTCAAATGAAGACCAAGTAGTAATAAATAGTATAAAAGTATATGAAGCAGAAGAAGGACAATATGGATTTGAAGAGCAAGAAGATGGAAAATACATTCCAACAAACGGAAAAACATATAGAAAACAAAAAGCACAAGAAGCAGAAAGTGAATATGTAGAAAGTATAGAAGGTGTTCATAATACAACAGCAAATTCATGTATAAAAATAGATTTAAGTGGTAAAGAAGGAAAATATTTTGTAGCAGTAGACTCAAGCATTTCAAGTCAAAGGAGTGATTATGGATATGTAACAATAAATGAAAGTGAAAGTCCAGCACCAGAATATAATAGTTATACAGGAAGATTTGTATATAAATCAGGAACAGGAGATGCAACAATATTAAAATCATCTATATTAGAAGGAAATAAAGTATATTATTTACATCTAGGATATAGAAAAGATGGAAGTACAGATGAAGGAGAAGACCAAATAGTAATAAATAGTATAAAAGTATATAAAACTGCACAATTTAACTTTAGTAAAGAAGAAACAGGAGAATATAAATCAAGTAATAAAGGAAAAGCAAGTACAACAAGTAACTCATATATACCAATAAATTTAACAGGTTATTCAGGAAAATACAATTTGAACTTTAAAGCAAAAGTATCAAGTCAAAGTGGAGATTATGGCTATGTAACAGTAAATGATACTGAAACACCAGCACCAACATATAGTGAAACAACAGGAAGAATAGTATATGAATATGGAACATCAAAAACTGATTTCAAAGAATACACAAAAGAGTTACAAGGAGGAGCACAGTATTATTTACACTTAGGATATTATAAAAATTCAAGTGGTGATGATGGAGAAGATTGCTTCATAGTAAAAGATATAAATATAACGCCAAGTGGTTCAGAGCTATATCATACACAAGTAGAAACCAATAGTAAGGGAGAGGCGATAACTCAAGTACCATATGGAAGATATAGAATTACAGAAGTAAATACACCTAAAGGGTATTTGCCATTAGAAGAACCAGTAATTATTAATTTCAAAGAAACTGAAAAAGGGGTAGTAATAGAAAATAGTAGTGCTTTAGAAGATGAATCACAACAAGCAAAAGAGCAAGTTGCAACGTATGATGCAGAAATAGGAGAGTTTACAATAGTAAATAAAAAAGCATCAAAAATAACAGTACATCACTATTTAAAGGATGTTGTAGATGAAGATGGTAATCCAGTTCAGGTAGCAGAAGATGAATTTGTAGAAGGAAAGCTAGGAGATCAATATACAACTAAACCACATCTAGATTTACAAAAATATGAGTTAGAAAAGGATACAGAAGGCAATGTAATTGTTCCAGAAGATGCAACAGGAACATTTGGAGAAGAGAATAAAGAAATAACATATTATTATGTAGAAAAAACAATACCATTAACAGTGCATCATTATATAGAAGGAACACAAACTCCAGTACCATTAGCAAATGGAGAATTAGCAAAAGATGTAACAGGAAAAGGAAAAGAAGGGGAAAAATATACAACTACTCCATTGGAAGAAAGCTCAGAAGACGTTGAAGATGAAGAAAACAGCAACAAATTGAATCCAAAATATGAATTGGTACAAATGCCAGATAACTATGAAGGAACATATCAAGGTGATGAAGTTGTAGTAACATACTTCTATAAAGAAAAGCAAGTAAGGATTTATACAAAGGTACAACCACATGAGGAAACAAGTGAACTAGGAGAAACAATGCAGGTAGAAGGAGGAAGTATCTCCGGACAAGGAGAGAGACCATATGAAACAGTAACATATGGAGAAAATAGTGAAAATGAAATAAAAGCAACACCAGAAGTTGGTTATGAAGTAGCCCAAATAACAATAAATGGGCAGAAACAAGAATTTACAGAAGATGAAGAAACAAAAGAAGTAGAAATAGAACAATTTACTGAAATGAAAGAGGATAAAGAGATTGTAGTAGAATTTGAAAGATTACAATCAAAAGTAACAATACACCATTATATACTAGGAACGAATACAAAAGTACCATCAAATGTAAGAGGACAAGTAGTAGAAGATGAAGTAAAACAAGGTGCAGTAGGAAGTATGTATGCAAGTAAAGCCAAAACAGCAGAAGAGTTACAAGAAAACTATGAGTTTGATTCAATCGAAGGAGAGACAAGTGGCTTACTACAAGAAGAACCAATAGAAGTAATTTACTACTATAGAGCAAAAGAAGCAATAATAGAAGATGATACAGTTGTAAAAGAAGGAACAAATAAGTTATATAAAGAAAATCAATTAGTAAAATACAAAATAAGCTATGAAGCAAATGTAGATGCATATGCAGGAACAGCTACAGTAACAATAACAGATACACTTCCATATGAAATAGATGAAGCAAAATCAAAACTAATGGAAGGAGAATATAATGAAGCAGAAAAAACAATAACATGGACAGATACTATAGAAGTAGATACATTTATAAATCCAGAAACAGGTAAAGTAAAAGTAGAAAAAGAAATAGAAGTAATGTTTACTGGAGAAGAGTATACTCAATTTATAGAAGAACAAAAGACAGCAGAAGAACAAGGAAAAATTGAAAACAAAGTAAAAGGCAAAATAGTATTGGATGCAACTAAGCAAGAAGATGAAACAGAAGAAGCAAAACATGAAACACAAATAGATTTTAAAGAAATAGAATTAGACACAACCGTAGAAAAAACGGGAGATGAAAAAGTAACCTCAGAAGAAGCAAAAGTAAATTATCAAGTAGATTACAGCACAGTAGTAAAATACTTTGTAGGAAAAGCAAAGATAACAATAGTAGATACATTACCATATCAAATAAATGAAGAAGAATCAGAATTAGCAGGAGGAAAATACGACCCAGTAGCTAAAACAATAACATGGGAAGAAGAGATAGAAAATGTAGATACTTCAGTAGAAGTTAAAAAACAAGAAAACAGTGAGCAAAATGGAGAAGGAACTGAAGGAGGACAAAATACTGTAGCAAATGACCAAACGAAAGAAGATAATCAAGCAGAAGAAAATAAAGAAACAGAAACAACAAATACAAACAAAGTAGAACAAACATCAGAAGATGAATTAACAATAACAGGAAGAAAGAATATCTCATTAAAATATATTTATGAAGATGTAGAAAACTTAAGTGGAGAGATAACAAACACAGTAAATGCAAAAACAGAGCTAAAAGAACCAAATCCAGAAAAAACAGAAGAACAAGAAGACCCAGATATACCAGAAGATGTAGTAGTAAAAGAAGATGAAGCAGAACCAGATACACATACAGTAAAAATAGAAATACCAACAAAAGTAATAGTACACCATTATTTCTATGATAAAGAAGCAAACAAAGAAACAAATATACAAGTAGCACCAGATAAAGAAGAAGAGGGAATAATAGGAGTAGAATATACAACCAAAAAATCAGACGAAGTACCAGGAAACTATGAATGTAAAGATGAAAAACCAGATAAGTATACAGGAACAATGACAAAAACACCAATAGAAGTAATCTACTACTACACATTAAAAGATGAAGTAATAGAAAATGATATGAGCAAAACAGCAACAGCAAACAAAACAATAGAAAGACAAGAAACAATAGTAGAAGAATTAGAAGGTAAAACAAATACAAGCCCAGAGAATAAGGATGAGGCAGATGATAAAAATCAAAATACAAATAACCAAACACCTGAAAATGAAGCATCAAGCACAATATCAAATCCAGAAATGCAAAACGCATTTAACTCATTATCAGAAAGCATGAAAGAAAATATGCAAAACTTCCTACAAAATGAAGGAAATATCGAGGGTGCGGGAAGTACTACAAAAACAACAAATAATGCAACCACCGCTAATGAATCTACTAATGAAAAAAATGCAAGTAAATCAAAGGCCAATAAAATAGCAACAAAAACAGTACAAGTAGCAGTATTAACAAAAGAAGATGGAGTAGTAACATACAATATAAGTTACCATGTAAAAATAAAAGACTACACAGGAAAAGCAAAAATAAGTATAGTAGATAGCTTGCCAGCAACAATAGATGTAGAAAAATCAGATTTAGCAAATGGTAGATATAACCCAGAAGACAACACAATAACATGGGAAGAAACAATAGAAAACATCAATCCATATAAAGAAACAGATGAAACAAAAGAAACAGATACAACAAAAGGAACATACGAAACAACAATAACAAAGACAATAAAAGTAGTATATAAAGGCCAAAATGTAGCTATACCATTAGTAAATACAGCAAAAGGACAAGTAACAACATATTATCCAGATAACCATCCAACTAAGCCATCAGAAGAAAAACAAGTAATGACAGCAGAAGGAAGTAGTACAGTAGAACAAGAATACAAAGTGGATAAAGTAATAGAAAAGGTATGGAATGACAATAAAGACAGAAGAGAGTTACGACCAGAAAAAGTAAAAGTACAACTAACAGCAAATGGAAATGTAACATGGAATGATAAAGAATTTGAAACAGTAGAGTTATCAGAACAAAATAATTGGAGCTATACATACAAGGACTTAGAAAAATATGATAGTGAAGGACAATTAATAAATTACAGCATACAAGAAAGTGAAGTAAATGAAGGAGAATTAGCAAACTATGAGGAGCCAGAAATAACAACAGTAGAAAATATTGACAGCAATAACATAGATACACAAAACGGTGCAAACACACAAGAAAGTAGTACAGGCAAGTCAACAGACAACCAAGTAGACAAAATCATAGTAACAAACAACTTCAAACTAACAGAAGTAGAATTAGACAGTAGCATAACCAAAACTGGTCCAGAAGAAATAGAAAGTTCAAGAGAAGAAATAAGCTATCATATCTCATACCATGCAGTAATAACAGGATATAGAGGAAATGCAACATTAAAAATAACAGATACATTACCATACAAAATAGATATGGAAAAATCAAACATAGCAGAAGGAACATATAATGAAGAAACCAAAACAATAACCTGGACACAAGAGCTAGAAAACATAGATACAGAAGTAAATGGAGAACAAGAAATAAATGTAGAAA
>CANRBV010000033.1 GCA_947628965.1 uncultured Bacilli bacterium
GTGATTATTTTAACAAATTAAAATAATCCTATCGTTGGTTTGTCGTGACTCTGTCACTTTTGTTTGACAAACCTACAATTTCTGAATCAATTTTGTCGGCCACTGTCTAGCGTTTTAGGTATAATTATGATACAATGGTTTTGGTGAATTAGATTGAATTCAATTTATGGATATACAAGAGAAAAATTAGAAGCCTATTTTTTAAGTAAAGGAGAAAAAAAATTTAAAGCTTTACAAGTTTTTGAATGGCTTTATGTACATAAAAATTCAAATGTGGATACTTGGAGTAATATAAAAAAAGAACTCCGTGAAGAAATAAAAAAAGATTTTTCTTTTGAAACACCTAAAATTATTCGAGAAGAAAAAGATACTTTAACCAGAAAATACTTATTTGAACTAAAAGATAAAGAACATATCGAATCTGTGATTATGTTTCATGATTATGGAATTAGCATTTGTGTATCCAGTCAAGTAGGGTGCAATATGGGCTGTGCTTTTTGTGAAAGCGGAAGAAGAAAAAAAGTTCGAAATTTAGAAGCTTATGAATTGGTTACCCAAATTTTAGAGATTGAAAAAAATCTAAATGAGCGTATTTCTAGTGTAGTGATTATGGGTATTGGTGAGCCTTTAGATAACTATGAAAATGTCTTAAGTTTTATTCGTATAATTAATGATGCAAAAGGGCTAGCTATTGGCATACGTCATATTACTTTATCTACAAGTGGATTGGTTCCTAAAATATATGATTTAATGAAAGAGAACATCCAAATTAACTTGGCTGTTTCTTTACATGCTCCAAATGATACAATAAGGAATCAAATTATGAAAGTAAATCAAGTGTATAATATTAGTCAACTTATGACAGCGATAAAAGATTATATTGCAGTTACTAATAGACGAGTTACTATAGAATATGTTATGCTTAAAGAGATAAATGATAGTAGCAAGTGTGCTTTAGAATTAGCAACATTACTTCATGGTTTAAATATTTATGTCAATTTGATTCCTTATAATGAAACCAGTCACATAAACTTAAGTAAAAGTGATGCCAAAACAATTAAAGAATTTGCTGCAGTTTTAAAACAAAAAGGAATTAATGTCACGATTCGTAAAGAGTTTGGTAGTAAGATTTCAGCTGCTTGCGGGCAACTTAGAAGTAAAGAGGTGGAAAAATGAAAAGTTTTTATTTAACAGATGCAGGGCGTGTTCGTAGTCATAATGAAGATAGTGTCACGATATTAAAAAATAGTAATAATGAATATCTTTTAATGGTTGCAGATGGTATGGGTGGACATCGTGCTGGAGAGGTTGCTTCCAGTATGGCTGTAACGCATTTTGGTAAACGTTTTAATAGCATGTCTTCTGTTGGTTCAAAATTAGATGCCGTAAATTGGATGAATGATAATGCTGGAGAAATTAATAATGAAATTATTGAATATGCCAAAGAAAATCCAGAAGCTAATGGACTTGGAACTACTTTAGTTTTAGCTCTTTTAACCAATGAATATTTAATTTTTGGAAATATTGGAGATTCTACTGGTTTTGTTTTAAAAAATGGACACTTACATCAAGTTACAAAACCACATTCTTTAGTAAACCTTTTAGTAGAAACGGGTCAATTAACGGAAGAAGAAGCAAAATATCATCCTAAAAAGAATGTTTTAATGAAAGCTTTAGGAGCTATGGAAAAAGTGGATTTGGATATTTTTGATGTTGATTTATCTAGTGAAGCCATTCTTTTATGCAGTGATGGTTTAACCAATATGTTAACAAATGAGCAAATTGAAAAAGTTTTAAATGATCAAGAATTAACAATTGAAGAAAAAGTCATTAAATTGATTCGTAAATGTAATGCTCGAGGTGGACAAGATAATGTATCCATTGCATATTTACAAATCAAAGAAAGTGGTGAAGAACAATGATTATGAAGGGGCAAAAGATTAGTGACCGCTATCAAATTATAAAAAGCATAGGTGAAGGTGGTATGGCAAATGTTTATCTTGCTTATGATACCATTTTAGATCGAAATGTTGCTATTAAAATTTTAAGAGGAGATTTAGCAACAGATGAAAAATTTGTTCATCGTTTTCAAAGAGAAGCTTTATCTGCTAGTAGTTTAAATCATCCGAATATTGTAGAAGTTTATGATGTTGGAGAAGATAATGGCAACTACTACATAGTAATGGAATATATTGAAGGAAAACATTTAAAAGAACTTTTAAAAAAGAGAGGCAAATTAACAACGAGTGAAGTGGTCGATATCATGCTTCAAATTACCGATGGAATGAGTGTTGCCCACGATTCCTATATTATTCATCGCGATATTAAACCTCAAAATATTATGATTTTAGAAAATGGCCTTGTAAAAATTACCGATTTTGGTATTGCCATGGCCATGAATGCAACACAACTTACACAAACCAATTCAGTAATGGGTAGTGTTCATTATTTACCTCCAGAACAAGCCAATGGAAAAGGTTCTACTTTACAAAGTGACATTTATTCTATGGGAATTTTGATGTATGAATTATTGACAGGAAAACTTCCTTTTAAAGGGGATAATGCAGTTGAAATTGCTTTAAAACACATGCGAGAACCAATGCCCGATATCCAAGAAGAATTACCAGGATTACCAAATAGCATTTCTAACATTATATTAAAAGCAACAGCTAAAAATCCCAAAAATCGCTATAATGATGCGAGAGAAATGCATGAAGATTTAAAAACTTGTATGAATGATGAAAGAATACAAGAAGCAAAAATTGTCTTTAAATATCCTGAAAACAATTTTGATGATACAAAAGTAACAAAAATGTTAGAAACAAAGAAAGAAAGTGAGGGAGAAGATCCTATAGCAAAGCAAATAACAAAAAGTGATTTAAAAAAGCAAAATAAATTATTACTTATTTTAGCTTCTATTTTTACGGGATTGGTGGTCATAATTACTTCCTTCGTCATTTTAGTTCCTATAATTACGAATGAAAAAGTTGTTTCTGTACCCGATGTTACCAATAAAACTGTTCAAGAGGCTATTCAAATTTTACAAAATGCGGGATTTAATGTCAGTGATGAACAATTAGAGCAATCTTCTGATGAAATAGAAGAGGGACATATTATTAAAACAAGTCCTGAAGTAAATACGAAACGTACATTAAGTACGATTATTACTCTTTATGTTTCTACAGGAGATGCAAGAATTACGATTGAAGACTATGTTGGTAAGAATTATAGAGAAGTTGAAGGGGCTCTAAAAGCTTTGGGATTAAATGTCATTACGGAAGCAAAAGATGTTGAGGATATTGATAAAGTAGAAGAAGGAGAGATTATCGAGCAATCTGTAAAAGCGGGAGAAAAATTAACAGTAGGAGATACAATAACTTTGTATTATCCAAATATCAGCAAGTATCCTGATTTTACCGATGGAAGTTATAGTGTAGAAGATATTAAAGATTTCTGTGAGGACCATGGCGTTACTTTAGTTGTAAAAGAGGTTGAAACAGAAGAATATGAAGAGGGAGCCATTATTAGTCAAGATAGAGGGACCACAGTTACTATTCGTCAAGGGGCTACTTTAACTATTCGAGTTGCCAAAAATGTTGTACCTGTAGAGCCAGAATGTGACGAATTAGCAAAAGAATTAGGACAATGTTAAAAAATGCAAGGAAAAATCGTTAAAATTATTAGTAATTTATATACAATTGAAACAAATGAAGGATTAATGGAGTGTCGAGCTCGAGGGAAATTTCGTAAAGATGGTATTACTCCTTTAGTTGGAGATCAATGTTTAATCGATAAAGAGAATCATTATATTTTAGAAATAATGCCCAGAAATAATGAACTTTCTAGACCAATGATTGCCAATGTAGATGTTGCTTTACTTGTAACTAGTGTAAAAGAACCAAACTTATCTTTAACTTTATTAGATAAAATGATTAGTATTATAAGTATTCATAAAGTAGAACCTATTCTTATTTTTACTAAATTGGATTTATTAAATCAGGTTGAATTAAAAGAATTTCAAAAACTAAAAAAATATTATGAAACGATTGGTTATATGGTTTTTACAAATGAAGAAAAACAAAAAATTATGGAAATTTTAAAAGATAAAGTAGTTGTAGTGACAGGGCAAACGGGAGCAGGAAAAAGTACTCTTATTAATAAGCTCGATCCATCCTTACAATTGAAAACCGATATAATTTCGGAAAAGCTCGGGAGAGGGAAACACACGACTAGACATGTGGAGTTATTTCGCATAAATAATTTTTCTATTGCCGATACTCCAGGTTTTTCAAGTATTGATTTTTTGAAAATTGATAAAGAACAAATAAGAGATAGTTTTATAGAATTTAAAGACTACAATTGTCCCTTTAAAGATTGTATGCATGACAAAGAAAAAAATTGTGAAGTTAAAAAAGCTGTAATGAACAATAAAATACTTCTATCTCGTTATACGAATTATATTTCATTTATTAAGAATAAATAAGGAGGAAAATATGCAAACATCCATATCTTTTTTAAATAGTGCTTATCCTTTTGATAAAACAATTGAGCGCATTAATGTATCATGTGCTAATTATATTCATGTTGATGTTATGGATGGGCTTTATGTCAATCATGTTACTTCTTTTACAAAAGAAATGTTTGAAGAATTAAAGAAAAGTCCTAAACCTAAAGAGATTCATTTAATGACCTTACATTTAAAAAAATATATTGATTTATTTTCGTGTATTCAACCAGAATATATGATTTATGAGTTTGAAGCCACCGCAAAGCAAAATGAAATAATTAAATATATTAAAAGTAAGAATCTAAAGGTAGGAATTGCTATAGCACCCTTAACAAATCTTGATTGTTTACTACCTTATCTAAAAAAAATTGATCTAGTTCTTGTAATGAGTGTAATTCCAGGAGCAGGAGGGCAAAAATTTTTAAAAGAAACGGTGGATAGAATAGAAAAATTAAAAAAGATAAAAGAAGAAAAAAAACTTCATTTTGAAATAAGTGTGGATGGAGGAATCAATGATAAAACAATCGAGCTTTTACACAATAAAGGATTAAATCGTGTTGTAGCTGGTTCCTATGTGTGTAAAAATGCTGATTTTGATACAAAAATTAAAAGTTTACAAATATAGAAAATGAAATAATTTGGCTAGATGTGGTATAATAATAAAAGTGATGGAAATGATGAATTTTATAGCAAATATAGATTCTTTTATTAATGAACTATTATTAAGCATTGGAATATATGGCCCAATAGTTGGGTGTTTTTGTATTTTAATTGAATCTATTGTACCCATACTTCCTTTATTTGTTTTTATTACTCTTAATTTTTTGGTTTTTGGCCCTGTGATTGGCTTTCTTATTTCCTGGTTCTTTACGATATTAGGGTGTTTACTTTCTTTTCTATTATTTAGAAAAAAAATTCGTCATTGGATTGAAGGAAAAATGAAAGAAAATAAAAAATTTAAAAAAGTGATGGCTATCATAAATAAAATAAAATTTGAACAATTAACAACTTTAATTGCTGTTCCTTTTACACCTGCTTTTATGATTAATATTGCCGCAGGAATATCGAATATGCCTTTAAAAAAATTTTTGTTTGCTTTACTTATTGGAAAAATATTTTTAGTATTGTTTTGGGGATTTATTGGAACAAGTTTAATTCAAAGTTTAACGCATCCCATTGCTCTTATTAAAGTGATTCTACTGGTTTTACTGGCATTTATTGTTAGTAGAATTTTAAATAAAAAATTTGCATTAGATTAGTGAGGTTTTTATGGAGTATATTATTTTAGGATTATTAATTTTTATTGTTTTTTTATTAGTCCTTTTACTTGTTAAAGGACATGATAATAGTGATATCACAGAAAAGTTAGGAAGATTTGAAACTAATATTACAAAGGAAATTGGGGAATTCAAATTAAATTTTACAAACGATTTACGAAAAGATTTTGATACATTGAATGAACAAATTCAAAAAAGAATTGATTATTTAAATGAAAGAGTAAATGATCATTTAGAAGAAAATTTTCAAAAATCGAATAAGACATTTACAAATATCTTAGAACGTCTTACTAAAATTGATGAAGCTCAAAAGAAAATAGATGGTTTATCTACAGAAATTGTATCTTTACAAAGTGTCTTAACGGATAAAAAAACAAGAGGTATTTTTGGAGAAGTAAATTTAAATTATATTTTAACAAGTGTCTTTGGGGAAAATTCTAAAGGTATTTATGAAATTCAACATAAGTTAAGCAATGGATTTATTGCCGATGCTATTCTTTATGCTCCAAGTCCATTAGGAACGATTTGTATTGATTCGAAGTTTCCTTTAGAAAACTATGAACGTATGACTGATAAAACCTTATCTAAAGAAGAAAGAGATATAGCAGAGAAGAAATTTAAAAAAGATGTTCGAAATCATATTGAGGCGATTTGTTCTAAATATATTGTTCCAGGAGAAACCGCAAGTGAAGCTATTCTTTTTTTGCCAGCGGAGGCGATATTTGCAGAGATTAATGCTTATCACTCTGATTTGATACAAGAGGCATATAGTAAAAAAGTGTGGATTACAAGTCCCACGACTTTAATGAGTACTTTAACAACAATTAGTATGATTTTAAAAAATATGGAAAGAGATAAATATGCGAAAGTGATTCATGAAGAATTAAATAAATTAGCGCGCGAGTTTGCCTTATATAAAGAACGCTGGGATAAATTATCAAGGAGTATTGATACTGTTACCAAAGATGTTAAAGATATTAATATTACTACCGAAAAAATTACCAAACGTTTTTCCTCTATTAATAGTGTCAACGTAGAGGAATTAGAAAATAATAATAAAATTGAATAAAAAATTTTATCTAAAATAGATAAAAATAAAGATTGCTAGACATAAACAATAAATAGAAAACTTCCATAATTTACCTTTTTTTACTAAATTGCTTAACCACTTATAAGAAAGATAAGTTACAATACCTGCACATACCATACCTAAAAAGTAAGGCATAAATAAACTACTGCTAGCAGGGTTTTCTATAAAATCGAGGATTCCTAGTCCCATAGAGGCTATACTAACTGGAAAATAAAGCATAAATGTATATTTTAAAGCAGTATCTTTTTTTAGCTTGCAAAGTAAACAACCTACTAATACAATACCACTTCGACTAATACCAGGAATTAATGCAATCATTTGCAAAATACCAATTAGGATGGCATCTTTATAGGTAATATCTTTATCTGTTTTATGTCCATTTACATTCTTGACTAAAAATAAAGAAATCGCTGTGATTAGAAAAGCAATTCCCAACCATTTTATTGTTAAAATATTTTCTAACTTATTTTTAAAAAGAACTCCCATAATTCCAACGGGAATACTACCAACTACAATTAGCATGCAGTACTTAAAATCGTCTTTGACAAGACTTCTTTTCTCTTTTTTTAATAAGTATGTAAAAAATGATTTGATCAGTTTTAAAATATCAGGTAGAAAGATAAAAAGGATTGCTAAAAAAGAGCCAAAGTTTACAAAAATTTCAAAATTTAAATCATTAAGCATATTTGTATTAAAAATATTTTTAAATAAGAATAAATGTCCACTGGAAGAAATAGGAAGAGGTTCTGTAAACCCTTGTAATATCCCAAGTAGAATATAAATTATATATTTCATCATATCACCTTACTTAATTATATAATAAAAATAAAATTTAAGAAATAAAATGTTATAGGTGATCGTATGCACCCTTTTAAAATAATGATGGGACTTTTTTTTATAAGTATAGGTCTTTTCTTTATATTTTTGTATTCTAATCTTTTGACATTAGGGTATAGTTTTTGGGAATTTGTTCAATTTATTAGTAAGAAAGTAGAATGTTTATTTTTTCTAATTGGTTTACTTTTTTTATTTTATGGAATGGGAGGGAGTATAAAAAATGTATTATTACTACGACATTCTTTTAAATTTTGGAAGTGATAACGAACTTTTTTCTTTTTATGAATGGGAAAAGGACGATGCAGTAGAGTTTGTTAAAAAAGTACCTTTATTTCGTGTTTCAACGGAAACATTTTTAGATAACTTAAAATATCAAGTACAATATGAAAAAGAGGTTATTTCTCTTATTCAAAATAAAACAATAGTAAAAGCAAATGCAAATGTTTCAGAAAATTTAATGATTATTAGTGATAATAAAAATGCTTTAGCTCTTGAAATAGGACTGGATGGAACAGTAATTGGTAGAAGTAAATTGCTATTAGAAGACGAAGAAAATTTATTGGAAATTCTCTATACTATGAAAGAAACGCATTTCGATTACAAAAAAATAAAGAAATATAAAAATCGAAATAGCTTACGACAAATAGAGAAAATAAAAAAACTCATCAAGTGTGAATTAGATACACTTTATGAGTCTAAAAATGTTAGTAAGTTAAAATTTCTTTATTATGAGTGGTTTAATAAAAGTGGGAAAAATATTGATCTTATGTACCATGAAATGCAAGAAAAATTATCTAAAGAATATAATGCCAATCTAAAAAAAATTTATGATTTTATTAAAATCAGTTATAACAAGAATTAACGACCAAGACCAACTTTTTTTAAAACAGTTTCATATTTATCTTTGGCAAGATTATTTACAATTTTGGCTCCTTTATCCAAGATTTCATCAACGGTGTTTGAAGACATAATTTCATGATATTTTTTTTGAATATCCGTTAAAATTTCTACTACTAAATCAGCTACTTCATGTTTAAAGGAACCATAATTCATTCCTTCAAAATGTAATACTGCTTCTTCAATAGAGATATTTTTTAAAGAAGAATAAATGGTAAGCAGATTGGATATACCAGGTTTATTTATAACGTCATAGCGAATAATATTTTCACTATCGGTAACAGCAGACATAATTTTTTTTCGAATTACTTCTTCCGAATCAAGTAAAAGGATAGTTCCTTTTGTATCATCATCCGACTTACTCATTTTTTTGGTAGGATTTTGTAAATCCATGATTTTAGCACCTATTTCGGGAATTAAAGGATTAGGAACTGTAAAGGTTTTACCATAACGTTTATTAAAACGTTCTGCTAAGTTACGGGCAAGTTCTACATGTTGCTTTTGATCAATTCCTACAGGAACAAAATCGGCATCGTATAGTAAAATATCAGCAGTCATTAAAATAGGGTAAGTAAATAAACCTACACTTACATTAATATTTTTACTGGCTTTATCTTTATATTGCGTCATGCGACTTGCTTCTCCCATATAGGTTAAACATTCAAAAATCCAAGAAAGATTTGCATGATATAAGTTATCGGATTGTAAATAAATGGTATTTTTATTTGGATCAATTCCGCAGGCTAAATAAAGGGCAACATTCTTTTTGATACGTTCTTTTAAAAGAATAGGGTCTTGTGGTACAGTAATAGAATGCAAATCAGGTACAAAAATAAAAGAATCATAGGAATCTTGATATTTTACACTTTGTTTTATTCCTCCAATATAGCTTCCAAGAGTTAATTCTCCACTCGGTTTTAATCCTGTTAATAATCTTTTCATATGTATCACCTTTAACTATTTTATCACAAGAAGTATATTTTGGATACATTTCGTTCAAAATAAAACTAAAGGAGATGCAATAATAATGAAAAAAATCATAATTTTTTTACTTACTTTAAGTTGTGTTGTAGGGTGTGCTTGCTCAGTTCGAAAAGCAAGTGATGCTGTAAAAGAATATATTGGAAAATATAATAATGAAGAGGAAGTTGTCTTAACGGAATTAGAAGAACTTATGAATAGAGAAGGGTTAAATGATGAACAAAAAGAAATGTATAAAAACGTTATGTTAAAACAATATAAAGATTTAAGTTATAAAGTTGTATCAGAAAATTATAATGGAGATGAAGCTATTGTAACAACAAAGATTACAGTATATGATTTATATACCGTTCAAAAAGAGGCAGAGGATTATAAAAATAATCATAAAGAGGAATTTATAGATCAAGATGGTAATTATGATAAAGATGCCTTCTTAAAATATAAATTAGAACAAATGCAAAAAAATACACAAACGATCGATTATACCATTGATTTTAAAGTACGAAAAAATAATGGAAAATGGGAAATGGAAAATGTAAGTACAGAAGATTTAGAAAAAATACATGGAATCTATAATTATAATAATGATTAGGACTAAGGTCCTTAAAATAACAAGTTAGCAATAGAAAACAAGAAGGACATTTATTCCCAATAGTCAAGAAAAATATCTTTTAAATATCAATGAAAATTTTTAGGATATATTTTTAAATAATTCTTTTTTTGAAGAAAATTCATTTATTATAAAACAAAAAAATCCAAACTCATAGAATTTGGCGAATGAAATGAAATTTCATTCTTTTTTTGTTTTAAAAAAAAATTTATCTAGTTTTGTCGAATCTCTTGTAATCAAAATTTTTATCTATATAATAACTTTTCGTTACCGAAAAAGGGTGGCGTTTACTATCCATTTTTTTCTTCCTTACTAGGGAATCGTTTTGGTTTTTGAAGGGCAAGAAGGAGTGTGTAGTGATGAAAAAAGAAAGTTTACATTTGTGTATACTAGTTCTTCTAGTAATTATATTACGTTTAATATAACAAAAAACGTCATACCAAAACATTTTATGTAATGGTATAACGCCCCATTTTGTGAGCGTTACCTAATCTCGGTAACACTTACACTTTGATTATATAAAAATTTTAAATAAATAGCAAGGTAATATTTTGGTTATATTTTGACTGTTTGTAGGTTTGTCAAACAAAAGTGACAGAGTCACGACAAACCAACGATAGATTATTTTAATTTATTAAAATAATCA
>CANRBV010000034.1 GCA_947628965.1 uncultured Bacilli bacterium
TTATTTTCTGTATCAACCAAATTTTTTCACCTCCTCATCTTTATATATACAACGCAAATTTGCTATTTCCTTTTTTTGGGCATAAAAAAAGACATTTTTTATGCCTTATTTCATCTCTTTAATAGCTACAGTAGCTGCGATACTTCCATCACTTACAGCCGTTGTTAACTGACGCAGTAACTTTTCTCTTGTATCTCCAGCAACATAAATTCCTTCAGTTTTTGTATGAACTCCATCATCTGATAGAATATAACCTTTTTCATCTAAATCAACTATATTATTAAAAATTTCATTTTTAGGCTCTTGCCCAATAGCAATAAATAAACCATCAATAATTATTTCTGTTTCATTTTCCTCTTTATCACAAAGTGTTACACTTTCTAAATTTTCTTTTCCATTAACAGATATAATTTTAGAATTTAAAATAAGTTCTACGTTTGGTTTCTTTTTTAATTCTTCTAAGTAAGCATTTTCTCCTCGAAAAGAATCTCTACGATGAATTAAATAAACTTTTTTTGCAATCTCAGACAGATAAAGAGCATCTTCTAAAGCTGTATTCCCTCCCCCATTTACCATTACTATTTTATTTTTATAAAAGTTCCCATCACATGTAGCACAATAAGAAATACCTTTTCCTAAAAATTCATTTTCATTTTCTATATTTAGTTTACGATTTTGGGCACCTGTTGCAATAATAATTGCTTTTGCTTGATATTTATCCTTATTTGTTGTAACTACTTTATCTTCATCAACATGAAGAACCGTTTCAAATTTTATTTCTGCTCCATGTTTTATTACTTGATTATATAAATTTTTAGCAAAATCTACACCTCTTATTAATTCGATTCCAGGATAATTTTCAACTTTATTTGCATTTAATATTTGTCCCCCATAACTTTTTGCTTCTAAAACTAATACTTTTTTACTGGCTCTTCGAGCATATAGGGCACTTGTAAGTCCAGCAGGACCAGCTCCAACTATAATTATATCGTACATACGACCTCCTACATTAATTTTATTTTATGAAATATGTTTTAAAAAGTCAAACGTAATTAGGAAGAAAATTGAGAATAAAACGCACTTTAAAACATGTTTAAACTTTTTTTCTTTGATTTTATTTAAAAGTAATTCTTTTACAATTTCATCTTCTAATAAATTGATTGAAAATGTTTTCTCCCCTATATGATTTAGGGATGTTCCACAATGATACATAATTTCTTGATCTAAAATAAAATATCGATCATGAAAGGTGTTATCGTATATCACTTTTAAATTTTGATATTGCTTATTATATTTTTCGATATCCATCTCATGTAATAAACTTTTTTCTCTTACAATCAAAGTGACGTTTACTTTTAATTCTTTTATGAAATCGAGTATCGTTTTATCAGCATAGCCATCGATAATAACTAAAGATTCTTTTGCACTCTTAAAAATATCAATTACTTTTGAATAAGCATCATAGATTTGTCCATCAAAATAGATTTCATTGGTTTTCTTTTTCTCTTCAAATTTTTTGAAAGATTCTTGTAACATTTTTATATCATTATCATGTTCTAAAACCATATTATTTATATATTTCTGTTCAATTAAATTTGTACTTACATATTTTCGCATAGCAACAAAAGCATCCATAATTCTTATACTTACTTCGGTTGCTATTTTCGATTTTAATATCGTTGCTAACATAGCAACCCCTTGTTCTGTAAAAACACGCCTATTATATCTTCTGCCTCCATATTGTTTCAAACTTGAGGTCAAAAAATTTGACCTCAAGTTTTGTTCTTCAGAATTCGATAATATCCAAGAAAAACGTTCTGGAAATTTTTCTATATTATTTTTAACGGCCTGATTTATTTCTTTAGTCCCATTTTTGCACTGATATAATTTTGCTAAATCACTATCTAGCATTACTTGTTTCCCTCTAATTTCATAGATTAAGTTTTCTACTTCTATTTTTTTCTTTGATAGTTCTTGCATAAAAGACCTCTTTTCTTAAAGTCTTTATACTAACATACCTATTCGTCTATTTTTGTCAAATTTTGAAAGAAAAAAAGACTTATAAAAAGGTCTTTAATTTCTCTACGGCTTCTTCTTGCATATTAACATATTCTTCTATAATTTTATGAACAGATTCATCCGTATTCTTATGATTTAATAGCTTTCTTCCTTCAATAATACCCATATTGACTCCCTGCATAAGCATTTCCGCAATCTTAGAAGTACTTTGATCTAAAAGTGTTTTCATTTCAATTCCATACCAAGTCATTACTTTATTCATTGCACTTGTTTCATGAGGTTCACAATCACTATATTCAGGATAAGTTTTACTAATTTTTTCCGAAATTTCTTTATATTTGTTATATTCCCTATCTAATTCTTTCTTTAAGTTTTCATCTTCCACTTTATCTAAAATAAAATGAATAGCATCTCTTCCCATACAAGCCCCTTTATTTAATTCATCTAAAACATTAATTTCATTTTCTTCGTTCATATATTTCCTCCTTTTTTTAGTTTGTTTCTTTTTCTTAAAAATATACTTTTTGCATAAAGTTTAATAGTGATGTTATGAAAAAGAAAATGCCTTTACTTCTTTTTGAAGGAATTAGTATTTTATTTATTTTTATTTTAGGAGTACTATTGCATTTTACGTATGAGTGGTCAAATCAAAATAGTTTAGTTGGTCTTTTTAGTGCTATAAATGAAAGTACTTGGGAGCATTTGAAGTTAGTCTTTTTTCCAACCCTTCTTTTTACTTTAATAGGAAACTTTCTTTATAAAAAAGAATATCCCAATTATTTATGTGCTAAAACAAAAGGAATTTTAATATCTTTAGCTTTTTTAGTTATCTTTTTCTATACATTTCAAGGTGTTATAGGCTTTTCTCTTGCTATTTTAAATATAAGTAGTTTTTTTATATCCGTTTTAGTAGGAGAATTTTACTTTTTAAAAGAAAAAGAGCAGATTTCTTGTTGTAATAAGTTTTGTATCTTTATTCTAATATTATTAACACTCTGTTTTATCTTATTTACGTATTTTCCTCCTCCTATCAATTTATTTAAAGATCCTTTAACAAAAACATATGGCATTCAAAATAAATAAAAAAAACTTATTTTTTAAAAATAAATTCTCTTTGAATAATAAAATTAATAACAAATATGACAGAGTCTACTAGCACTTTTAAAACTGTTGGATTTATAAGAAGAACGGAGTGCATCTTTGCGACCACAAAAGCAGAAATAAACATTTGAACTATAACGAGGGCAAAATACTTAAACAAAGAAGTTCGATTCATCTTTTTAAAGACCAATTTGGCATTTACAAAGTAGTTATAAAGCGATGAAAATATTCTGGCTAGAATTGTTGCTATAAAAATCGATTCTTTAGTAAAAAAATGGATATTTAAAAAAAGCGTAAATAAAACAATATCGACAACAAAACTACTTAAAGAACAAAGGATATATTTAATAAACAATTTATAAATTAAAATAGAATCTTTAATTGGATTAAAATGACTTGTTCGATTTTCTTCAATATAAATTGTTTTTATTGGAACTTCCAAAAGAGGAATATCCTCATTTTTACAAAAGAGCAAAGTGTTAGTTTCGTATTCGTATCTTTCACCATTTACCATCATCATCTTACTTGCAATATTTCTAGACATAGCTCTTAAACCCGTTTGGGTATCACGAACATTTAAACCTACAAAAATTTTAAGAATATTTCTTGTAATCTTATTTCCATATTTTGATTTAAAAGGGACATTTTTACTATCAAAATCACGATAGCCAAGAACATACGAATCTTGATGCTTTAAAGAGGCCTTATAACATTTTTTTATATCCTCTACAGTATGTTGACCATCACAATCAGCGGTAATAATGACTTTGCAATCAGGATATTGGTTTAAAATATAATTTAAACCGTTTTTAATACCTCTTCCTTTACCAAAATTTTGATAATGTTTAAATATTGGATATTTCTTTTCTAATTTTTTAAAGAAATCATCATGAATTTTACTACAACCATCATTTACAATCACAATGTTTTTAAAAGTTTTACTTAAAACTTTCAAAAAGGCGCTCATTATTTTTTCGTCAGGATTGTAACAAGGAAGTAAGACAACAGCATCTTTTATCATATTAATTTTCTCCATCTATAGTTCCCTTAATATTCATTAATTTCCATTCTCCATTTTCTTTTAGAAAAGAAAGTGTATCGTGCATAACATCCGTTTGCTCCTCTCCTGCAACCAGCATATGTTTTTCTAAATAAACCTCACAAGAAAAAGCGTCTTTACCATAGAAAACAAAGTTTTCTATTTTTTCATTAGTAAATGGCGGATTCTTTAAGGTATGGCGACTTATAAACGTAATATCAATACTATGAGCCCAGTTATAAGCTTTTTTATACATTTCTGTGTTAGGAATTACATAATTTTCAATCGTTTGAAAACCATAACTTGATCCATTTAAATCACGGCTTAAAAATAAACTCCAGTTTTTAGCAATCTTTAAAATATCAAAATCTCCAATGATTTCTTTTGCTTCTTCTTCCGTTTTTATTTTCTTTATTCCATCAATTTTATAGTTTACTCCATCTATTTCAGGAGTTACGATATTTCCCTCCTCATCTTTTATGGTAAGAGTTGCATCGTTTTCTAAATCGGTAATTTCGTACGTCACCTTTTTAGGCATTGCATCATTATAGTACATAAAAGATAAATTTGGATATTCTTCTTCGGTTTTATTTTCATTATATTCATTATTATTTACATAGAGTGTATAAGTACTTGGTATTTCAACTTTATAATAATATAATCCTTTTTCTAAATGAGGAGTGATATTTTCTATTTCAAACTTTTCATATTGCAAAAGTCCTAAGCAACTTGTTTCTCCTAAAGATTTTAAGTTTATCGTAAATAGTACGCGACCATCTAAGTAAGCATCATAAACATTTTCATTCGTTAAAACAAAAGTATAATCTTCTCTTTTGGTTAGTTCTTCATATTTATCCACTAAACTAGCACTTTTATTTTCTTGCTTTAAATAAGTAGTTAATTGCTTCTTATCTAGATTATGAATCGTATTTTTAAGAACATTATCGAGTAGGTTATTTTCATATTTTTGTAAATTTTTATAGACGTAACCTAAAAAGCCAATGGACATAAGCACAAGGACAATTGTATAAATCACTAATGCTTTTTTAAAAGCACTTTTTTTCTTATCCATCTTATTCACCCTCCTTTACAATAAAGGCTGTTGGAAGTCGCCATGAAGAATTAGAGTAATAGAAGGTAACACTCGTCATTAAATACTCATCCTTATAATACATAGTTGAAGAACTTCCGCCATCTAAGTTGGCAGCATTAACAGCTCCATACTCTTCCATAATCTCAATTAAGTCACTGGCTGTTGCTCCTAAATGTCCATTTTTTCCTCGTCCATCCGTTACTAAAAACAAAATAGCCCCATCTTTTCGTTGTCCTATCGCTGTTCTTGGATTTGCTCCACTACCAAGACCATTTAATTCACGCTTTTCTCCATTTACGATCAACTTAACAAAATGATTATTTTTATCACTTGCTTCTTCTTGAAAAGCAACAGCATCACGGATATGTTCTTCTTTTACAAGTTTTTCGATATCAATTTTGTTTTTTCCATCAAGACTTATAATTCTTAAAATATTATCAGTATCAAGGCCAATTAAATAAAGTCCTGTGTACCCTAAAGAGATATCTTGTATTTCTCCATTACTTACCGTAACCCCTAAAGGATGTCCTCCTTTATTCGCATCCGACCTATAAAGTCCCCCGTTAATTCCCGCAATAGCATGATTTTCCAAAACAAGTTTATCTAATTCTTTTCCATATTCTCCCCAAGGATAAGTGGTTGCAACGCTGACCTTTGATGGATCATTAATGACCATCATTTTTCCAGCAAAATTATTTCCAACAATTTCATGAACTTCTACAAGTTCTTTATCCGTTGTAAAATTACCTACTTGTACATCTATTAAACCAGTGTCGACCTCACTATCTAAATCTTTTAAAGAATTTTTAGAAACAATTGCATTAATTTCATCTTTGTTTAACACAAGAGAAGCTAAAAACTTAAGTTGCCCAGTTTCCAAAATCGTGGTTACAAATAAATCCTTTGCATTTGTAGAAGGACCATGAACAAATAACACAACCGTTAAATATAAAGTGATGAGTACAATTCCTAAAAAAATACCAATAAAAGAAAAAACTTTTCCTACCGTTTTAAAAATCTTTTTTGCCATAATTTACCACCTACTACAAACAGTATTCTTGTTTACTTATTTTTACTCTCTAAATATAGCATAGAAACCAAAAAAAGAAAAGCAAAGTTTTCCCTTTTCTTAAAATATTTTAAACCAACTACTGTTTAAAAATCGGTTGGCGTAAGTGATTTTCTTTCGTTCTTTCTAAATAAGCAATTGTAACCTGTATCGTTGGATTAATAAAGTGACATTCTTCACCTTCAAAATCTATAAAAGGAGATTTTTGAATGACTTTTCTACTTTTAATTCTTTTATACATTTTTTGCTTCTTTCCCATCGAAACTTTTCCAACAAAGCAAAACTTATCTTTTCGATATTCCCCTAAATAAAGTGAAATAACAGCATTCTCGTTCTTTTCAAAATAACCTCCAACCCAAAAATTCTCTTGTTTTAAATTCTTAATCTTAATCCAAGATTCTACCCTTGTTCCTATTTCATAAATACTATCTTTTTTCTTGGCAACAATTCCTTCAAAGTCCATTTGTTTTACTTTTTGAAATAATTCTTTCCCTTTTTCCTCTACATATTTTACTTTAATAAAATGTTCTGTATCCGAAAACTTTTCTAACAATTTCTTGCGTTCCATAAGTGGTTCTTTTGTTAAATCTCTTCCATCCAAATATAGAATATCAAATGCCATAAAAACAACGGGAACTTGTTCTATTAAACTTTTTATTTTTTCTTTATTTTTAGCATGTGTCCGTTCCTGCAATTTTGAAAAACTAGGTTTATTATCTAAAAACGTAACGATTTCTCCATCAAAAATACAATCGTGTTTGATACTTTTTTGAATATCTTTTAGTTCAGGATAGAGACTTGTAAAATCTGTTCCACGCCTTCCATAAAGTTTAAACGTATTTTTACCAACATGAAAAATAGTTCTTACGCCATCAAATTTTAGTTCATAAATATAGTCCTTTGAATTAAAAGGCTTTTCTATTTCATCCAAAAGCATTGGAGCAACAAACTTACCAAATTGCAAATTAAGACACCTCTAAACTTTTTTGTAAAGAGGTAACTAAATCTTTCATAGATGGTCGTTTTATTTTTACCCTTTTTGGAATTGGTTTACCAATAATCTTTTCATGAATGGCATCTTTAATTTGGTTCTGATAATCATCTTTATAAAGTTCAGGTTCAAAATGTCCTGATAAATGCTTGACGAGTTCTAGAGCTAGGTCTAATTCTTTTTTGGTAAATTTACTTTCTGTAGTTGCTTCAGGAATGTTTATTTCTTCTTCAAAATAAATCGTCGACATTAAAATATTCCCTTCAAAATAGCGTAGTAACACATAATAAAATTTACTACCGATACTTGTTTTGGCAACGGCGATCTTTTTAGTTTTATTTAAAACCTCTAAAAATAAGGAATAAGCTTTCGATTTTTTTGGTGTGGTTAAAATATAACTTTTTTCATAATAAAAAGGATCGATTTCACTAGAGGGCACAAAAGAAATAATCTCAATAGAATCCTTGGAATCAATCTGCATATTCGAAAGTTCTTCTTTTGTAAATGTTACAAACTCACCTTTCTCATATTCATACCCTTTTACTAAATCGGCTTCATGAACAATTTTCTTACAATGTTCACAATACTTTTGATAGCGAATACGTTTTAAACATTTCTTATGTAATTGATTAAAAGACGTATCATTGTTTTTAATAATAGGATTATAAACAATAGGAATATTTACCAAACCAAAAGAGATTGCACTATGCATATTTGCCATTTTATCACCTAATTAAGTAGTGCATATAAATAGCAATTTTTATTCATTAAATTAAAAGTTTTTTAAATAATAATTTATATAATAAGAAAAAGCACTAGGAATAGAATAATTTTTTTCTAAATCTTTTTTATCTACCCATATAAAGTCTTTTAAAGGTTCTTTTAAAAAAACTAAATATCCTTTCATATACCAAATAATATGAGAAAATACATGCTTTGCTTCACCTATTTCCATAATTGACTGATAGTTTATTTGTTGATCCAAAAAAGCATTTTCAACATCAATTAAAGAATTATACTCTTTAGAATTTGGTAGCTCATATAAAGAAGCAAGTAAGCCTGTTTCCTTCCTTTTTCGAATTGCAAGTTTATTTTGATAGACAAATAAAAATACACTACGTTCTTCAATTTTCTTTTCATTTTTCTTATCTTTAACAGGGTATAAGTCCTGAGTTTTCATTTTATAAGATAAACATTTTTTATTTAAAGGACAATTTTTACAATCAGGATTTTTTGGAGTACAAATAAGGCTTCCTAAATCCATAAAGCTTTGGGTAAATTCACTAGGATACTCTTTGGATAAATTTTTTTCTACAATAGAAGCATAAACTTTATAAGCACTTGGTTTATTAATTGGTGTATCGATTTCATAAACCCTTCCTATTACTCGGTATACATTTCCATCAATGGCAATAGTAGGAATTTTATAAGCAATCGATAAAATGGCTCCTGCACTATAAGCTCCTATTCCTGGTAACTTAAGTAATTCTTCTTTTGTATTTGGTAAAGTATTTTTTCCATCGCCTAAAATCTTTCTGGCGGCTTTTTGTAAATTACGCGCTCTACTATAATACCCAAGTCCTTCCCAAAGTTTTAGTAAAGCATCTTCTTTAATATGTGCTAATGATTTTATATCTGGAATCTCTTTTATAAAACGATTGTAATAATTTATTACGGCTTCTACTCTTGTTTGTTGAAGCATAATTTCACTAATCCATATTGCATAAGGATCATTCGTATTTCGCCAAGGTAAATTTCTTTTATTTAATTGATACCAATTTACTAAATCTTTCGTAATTATTTTCATTATAACACTTCTTTTAATTTATAAAATTATATCATTTTCAAATTTAATTTTAAAGTTTTAAAAAAAGTTCAATTTTACATTCTAATCATCTATTGGTATGATAACATTATAAAAGAGGTGAATTGTTGTAAATTTTTTACAGTATTAATATGGATTTAAATGAAAATTTTGGAAAAGCAATAAAAAGGATTAGACTTTCAAAAAATTTAACACAAAAAGATATTGCCAAATTAGCAAAAATTAGTTCAAAACATTATGGAGCAATTGAAAGAGGAGAATATTCTCCATCATTAAATGTAGTTTTTAAAATTAGTTTAGCATTAGAAAAAAGTTTATCTGAGTTATTTTCAGAAATGAAAAATAAATAAAAACTGAGAAAACCCAGTTTTAAAGATCAAATATGGTGCTGAAAACAAGATTCGAACTTGCGACCTACGCGTTACGAGGGCGTTGCTCTACCAACTGAGCTATTTCAGCAAGCAAGTTTATTATAGCAAAAAAGTATAATATATTCTATAAAAACTTTACTTAATTTTAGAATTATAGCATAAAATTTAAGTAAATATACTTTTTTATGCACTTATATTCAAAAAAGTATTGAATTTTAAAAATTTTATTGCTATAATCTTAATTGTTCATGCGGATGTAGTTTAATGGTAGAGCTTCAGCCTTCCAAGCTGATAACGTGGGTTCGATTCCCATCATCCGCTCCAGTGACGTTTCTGTTCGAACTTTTATAGTTTGAACTTAACATATATAATCAATCCGTTCGGGTTGATTTTT
>CANRBV010000035.1 GCA_947628965.1 uncultured Bacilli bacterium
TAATGATTCTATGTATAAAGAAATAGCACTCAATCTAGCATAGATTAAGTGCTTAACCAAACTTAGGTAAGTACTCAACTCGCGAAGTTAAGTCTTCCCTTTTTATTTTATGCAAGTCACCTTGACATATTCACCATAACATAAAAACGCACTTTTATCAAGTACGTTTTCTATTTTTACTCAAGTTTTCCGAGTTTGATATCAATCTGGTATCCCCAGACAGATTCGAACTGTCCTTTAAGCCTTAGGAGGGCCTTGTTTTATCCAAATAAACTATGGGGACGTAAAGCATTTTAGTTTCCTAAAATGCTAATCAATATTTATAAGTTCGTAATCACGTGTACCAATATTTTGAGCTTCAGCACTTAAAATTGTGAGTAAGCCATTTCGAGATTCAATTCTTTCAATTAAATGATCCTTTCCAGGGTCAGTAGAGTTATAAACAAGATCGATACAAGCTTGATCTAGAGCTACTGGATCTAATGAAGATAGAATACCAATATCTTTCATACAAGGATCTTCTGCAACATTACAGCAATCACAATCCACTGACATATTTACCATCATATTAATATAAACGATTTTATCTTGATAAAAATCCGTAATTGTTTTTGCAGCATCTGCCATTGCCTTCAAAAAAGAATCATGATCTCCTTTCATAATTTCACCAAAAGAAGCTTCTTCATTTCCACCAGAATGGATATATCCTTTTCCTTTACTCGAAGCAAGACCAATTGACAAATTTTTAATTGCTCCACCAAATCCTCCCATGGGGTGTCCTTTAAAATGGCTAAGCATTAATAAGGAATCATAATTTTTCATATGAGATCCAACAAAATTCTTTTTTATAATAGTTCCATTTAAGTTTTCTAAAACGTCTTCTCCTTCACTATCTAATATATCCACGTCAAAATATTTACTCCAACCATGTTTTTCCATTAAAGCAACATGTTTTTCAGTAGTATTTCTAGCACCCTCATAGGCAGTGTTACATTCCACTACTGTTCCATTGACATGTTTTACTAAAGCTTCTACAAAATCAGGCTTTACATAATTTTGATTTCCATCTTCTCCAGAATGAAGTTTTACAGCCACTTTACCTGATAAGTTTACTCCTAATTTTTCATACATTTTTACTAAAGCATCTGGTGAAATTTCTTTTGTAAAATATACTTTTGCTTTTTCCATACTTAAATCATCCTTTCTAATTATATTTTAACAAAATATTTTATTAAAGTCTATAAATGCAGAACAAAAGTAAAACAACAAATTAAAATTCTTTTTGTTTTACCTTAGAACCTCACGATTCTTTTTTCTTGTTTCATTGGAGTTTCCTCCTCCACAAGCCTAACTTCCGATGGTCGCCACCGTACTTTCTTTTTTCACTTTTTTTAATTCATTTGATAACTTTTAAATAATCCTAATGAACAACTATCTACCTCTTTTAGAAATGGATATGTAATCATTATGAGTTCCTTTTGATTTTCATTAGGATACATTCTAAATTTATATGCTTTATTGATAATCACAACTATTTTTCCCCCCTCTGTGTAAAATCATTATACAACCGCAAACTATTGTTCTTCAAAATATTTTTTTAGAACTTTCCTATAAAAAAAAGATGCTATGAACATCTATTTATCTTGGAATAATAAATCCTTAGCATTAAAATAATATTGACACCCAGAAATAACGGATAATAAACAAGCTGTCACAATTAAAATATCTGCTAATGGAAAATGGATTAATTCAAATGGTAAATTGTAAAAAAGCATCAAAGAAACACCTAACATCATACATATTGTTTTAGCTTTACCAAGAATACTTGCTGCAACTACTTTACCTTTATTACCACTTACCATTTTAATAGAATCTACAAAAGTATCTCTTACAATGATAATAATAGGAACTAAAATACTAATAAATCCATTATAAGCAAGAATAATTAATACACCATTTACAAGTATTTTATCTGCTATAGCATCCATCACTTTGCCAAAATCTGTTACCATGTTTCGACTTCTAGCAATATGACCATCTAAAAAATCAGTTGCAGAAGCAATAATAAAGAGTACCCCAGCAATTATATATTTTGAATCAACAACGACTTTTCCAACAAATGTATAAATAGGAAAAACAACACCAAACTGATACCAAGGTAATACTAAAAAAATTAGTGTAATAATTGATAAAATAATTCTTGTAACGGTTATTTTATTTGGTAAATTCATAAATACACCTCTTATTTCACATAGCTTATAACAGTTGCTACTTCTTTAGCTATTGTTATTTGTCTAATACTCCAAATAACCACAATTAATAAAAATAAAATAACAGCTGTATATAAAAGAACGTACAAACTTTTATTATATTTTCTTGGCTCCTTTGTATATGGAGAAATCATTTCATTCTTTTCTTTTTCATTATTTTGCTCTTCTATTTTCTTTTCTATTTCCTTTAAAGGAATTTTAGAAGTGTATTCAAACATATATTCATTAAATTCATCAATAATTTTATTTGAATCAATTCCTAAATATTTAGCATAATTATAAATATAATCCTTTAATACAAATATATCTTTAAAACAACCTATATTTCCTTCTTCAATATTTTCTAAAATAACTTCTTTTATATCTAAATCTTTGCTCGCTTCTGTTATAGAAACTCCAGCTTCTTCACGTGTTACTCTAAAGAGCTCACCAATTTCGTTCAAGATTTTTTCACTCCTTTTTTGTAAATAAAAAAAATAAATAAACCAAATAAGCCATGTTCTGTGCATTGCATAAGCAATGGGGCAAATATTTATCTACTTTATTAAAGTCTTCTTTTTTGTTCTTGATTCCAAATTAGAAGTTCCCCTACCAAATTTGGGTTTCTCACTCGCGGGGTTTACCACGTTCCACTAGGTTCGTTTCCAAACCTACTCGTCTCTTTGGCACTTTATGAATACTTTAACCAGTTAAAAGGTTATTTCTTCGCCGTTAGAATCTCTACCTTAAGTTATTTATTCCTTAAGCGCGAACACTACAATCAATCCCAGATTGTGTGAGCATGGACTTTCCTCTACATTAAAATAATGCAGCATTTGCCTACTTTTTATTCATTTTTTCCAAATACAGCTTTTTCTAGTTGACTAATTCTTTTTAACAAATCAATATTATTGACAGAACCACTATTCGAATTATTTGCACCTTCATTTGTTGCTTCCATTCTACTACGTAGTTTACTATATTCTTGCTTTAACTTCATATTATCATTTGTTAAAGTTTGAATTTCTTTTTCCTGTCTTTTAATAATGGCCGTAAATTCTGTATAATCAGCAATAATTAAATCCAAAAATTTATCTACTTCTTGAGGACGATATCCTCTAGCATCTATTTTAAAATCCTTTTCAAAAATATCTTGTGCTGTTAATGTGATCTTTTCATTATTATACATTTTTACCACCTTCTTACTTACTCATTATATAAAAAGTGCAAGTATATTGTCAAGGAGTAACAAGTTTTCTAATAATTTGCTATTATTTAATATATGTAAAATTACTTTTTTGGTGTTAGCTCTTTATTTATACATTTATGATTAAGAATTAATTCGGCATTTTTTACTTTTTCTAACATTTCTTCTATAAATAATTCTAATCGAAACATTTGACTCACCCTATTTCAATATAACCTAAATTGTTTTTTAATAAAAGAATTTCGACAAATATAGTCAAAAAATTTTTTTGTCAAAACTACTTTAGAAGCTCTAGTAAAATCCTTAAAAATAGTGTATACTTATTTTAAGGTGGTTTAGATGAATTATCCAAATAACTTAAAGAAGACTTACCAAAACCCCCTAACCTATAAAAATCGTGGGATGGATTTAGAAAACGAATTAAATGAAAGCAATAGTTATTATTTAGAAATCAATCGGGCTTTAATTTACAAAAAACCTACTCCCATTGGCGTTGCTGATGTAAGTTATTCTCCTAAAGGAAAAGTCATAAATAAAGGTTTTTTTAAGGAGCCTTCTACTTTAGATTATAATGGATTATATAGAGGAAAATATATTGAATATGAAGCTAAAGTAACAGAAAACCGAACTTCTTTTCCACTTGCGAATATCCATAAGCATCAAATTGAACACGTAAAAAAAGTATTAGAACATCAAGGAATCGTTTTTTTAATCATTAAAATTAATGATATTGTCTATTTGCTTAAAGGAAATGATTTTATCGATTTTCTAAAAACCAATAAACGAAAAAGCATACCTTATGCATTTATAAAAGAAAAAGGGTATATGATTAAATATAGTTATAATCCTATACTTAATTATTTAGATATAGTAGATCAAATTTATTTTGAGGAGGAAGTTTAATGAAAAAGTGGCAATTAAAAAAGAAACAAAATCCAAAAAAAGAAAGTAGAAAAAAGAAAGATAAAAAGTGGATTCTATCTTTTCTCATGGTTGGTGGTATAGGAATTCTGCTTATTGTCATTTTCTTTTTTGCTTATATTGTGATTACCGCACCAACTTTTACAACAAATAAACTTTATAGCAAAGAAGCCAGCGTACTTTATGATCGTAATAATAATGAAATTGTTCGTCTTGGTGAAGAAAATAGAGCTTTAGTTTCTTATAATGAACTACCCCAAGTTTTAGTAGATGCTTTAGTAGCAACTGAAGATTCTAGATTTTTTCAACATAATGGTGTGGATGCTGCCAGATTTTTAAAGGCCAGTATTGGACAACTTTTAGGAAAAGATGCTGGTGGAGCTTCAACTCTTACTATGCAATTAGCTAAAAATGTTTATAACGGAACTGAAGCTCATGGTATTAAAGGAATCATTCGTAAATTTAGCGATGTTTACATGGCGGTATTTAAAATTGAAAAATCTTATACTAAAGAAGAAATTATTGAATTTTATGTCAATAGTCAAGAATTAGGAGTTGGAAGAAATAACAACTATGGAAATATTTATGGTGTTGAACAAGCCAGTCAAGAGTATTTTGGAAAATCTGTCAAAGATTTGTCTTTACCAGAAGCTTCTTTACTAGTAGGAATGTTTAATAATCCTTCCCTATTCAACCCTCTTCGCTTTCCTGAAAATGCCAAATCCCGACAAAAAGCAGTCTTATCTTTAATGGTAAGACATGGCTATATTACAGAAGAAGAAGCTGATATAGCTGGAAATATTCCAATTGATGCTTTATTAAAAACCACTACTACAGAGCAAAAAGCTGATGATAAAGGGTTGCAAGCATTTATCGATTACGTAGTTAAAGATGTCAAAGAAAAAACTGGAGATGATCCAACAAAAGTTCCAATGGCTATTTATACTACTCTAGATCGTGATATTCAAGATGTTGTAACCAAACTTGAAAATGGGGAAATCTATAAATTTAGGGATGATTTAATTCAAAATGGTGTCGCAATTACTTCTACTGAAGATGGTTCTATACTTGCTTTAGGACCTGGCAGAAATTACGTCTATCAAAGTGATAATCGTTCCATTTTAAGATATTATCCTGGTTCAACGGCCAAAATTATATTTGATTATGGGCCTTTAGTTGAATTCAATAATGTATCGGATCAAGAATTATTTATTGATGAACCTTACACGTATTCTAATGGAACGGCTATTCACAATTACGATGGTAGATATAAAGGGTTAATAACTTTAGAAGATGCTCTAATAGATTCTAGAAATGTTCCTGCTTTACAAGCTTTCCATAAAACTACTTTAGAACAAAAACAAGACTTTTCCCATAGTTTAGGAATTGATTATGGAGATACTTTATTTGAATCGGATGCTATCGGTGGAGGTTTTAAAGCTAGTCCTTTACAAATGAGTGCTGCCTATGCTGCTTTTGGTAGAGGTGGTTACTATATTGAACCCTATAGTTTTACGAAAATTGTTTATTTAGAAAATGAAAAACCATATGAATATAAATATACTAAAACGCGTGTTATGAGTGAAGAAACCGCTTATATTATCACTTCCGTTTTAGTACAAGGTGGAAAAGAAAATGTTGCTGGAAATATAAGTGTTAGTGGTACAGAATTTGCAGCAAAAGGGGGAACAACTAATATTACAGATGACGATGCTAAAAAATTGGGTATTTCTACAGCAGCGACTCCAGATCATTGGAATATAGTCTACACAACTGATTATTCCATTGCCCTTTGGGTTGGTTATGACGATTTAAGACTTGGACATTTAACTATGAATGATGGTCAAATAAGACGTAAAATGATGGTTGCAATGGCAAATCGTATTTTAAAGAAAAATTCGAAGTTTTCAAAACCAAGTGGCGTTGTAGAAGTAACGGTTGAAGATGAAACAATTCCATTACAACTTGCAAGTGATGCCACCCCTAAATCTCTTCGTAAAACAGCATTATTTAAATCTGGTACTGAACCAACAACCGTTTCTAATCGATTCGAAAAATTAAACAATCCTACAAATGGAAATTCTTTAGTTAATGGCTCTTCTATTACACTTACTTGGAATGGTATTGCAACTCCTGATGCTATAAATGAAAACTACTTACAAAATTACTTTAATAAAAATTATTTTTTGGAGCCTAAAAAGTACTATAATGAACGAATAAATTATAATAATAAAAAAATAGGAACTGTCGGATATCAAATCTACTCGAAAAATACTGATGGTACATTAATTAGTTTAGGTTGGACCGATCAAACATCATTTACTTATGTTGCTTCTAGTGCTGGCCAATATGAATTTGTAATTAAATCTGCCTATAGTATTTTTAAAGATAATATGAGTGATGGAATCACAATAATCGCAAATTTAGGAGATCTTCAAGTTCCAAGTACTCCAGAAACAGATCCTAATGAAAATAATAATCCAACTACTGAAGAACCAACTACTGAAACTTTGGAAAATGGAACAATTTAAAATTGATAGGAATTTTAATTTCTATCAATTTTTATTATTTTCTTTATAGTATTTACAATATTCTTTTAAATGACAATTTTGACATAATGGTTTTATACTTTTACATTGATATCGACCAAATAAAACCAATTGATGATGTAATCTTGTCCATTTTTCTTTAGGAAAAAATTTCATTAATTTTTTTTCAACAACAGTGACATCGTCTTTTTCTTTGGCTAATCTAAGTCTTTTAGATACACGATTTACATGTGTATCTACCGCAATGGCTGGAACATCATAAATATTAGATAAAACTACATTACAGGTCTTACGCCCTACTCCTGGTAAACTTTCTAAATAGTCGCGATCGTTAGGAACTTTTCCATTGTAATCGAATACCAACTTTTCTGCAATCGTTTTTATATAAAGCGCTTTTCTTGTATAAGTACCACAAGATTTTATAACCTTCTCAATCTCTTTTATAGGAGCATCTTTTAAAGAAAAAATATTATACTTTTTAAATAACTCTTCCGTAACCATATTTACTCTCTTATCCGTGCATTGAGCACTTAAAACAGTTGCAATTAACAATTCATAATCTTGATGATAATTAAGTTCGCATTTGGCTGTAGGATATAATGTATCTAAATAATCCATTATCTTATTCTTCATTATCTTCTAACCAATTATAATCAAATAATTCTTTTGTTTCCTCTTGTTTTAAAGTTGTGTGAAATGTTTCTACATCTTTCATAGATTTATATCCTTTTTTTTGCCACTCATACAATATTTTATCAATATATCGCAAACTTGTAACTCCATTATAAATTGCTTCTTTTAAAGCCCCCAATATTAATTCTTCACTAAAGCCTTTGTCTAACCAAGCATGAATGATCTCATATTCCATAGGGGAAATAGTTCTGGCAAATTCGTGTTCAAAAGCACTATAAATCTCTGTCTCTTCTAATTTTTTTTCTTCTTTTTGATAATCTAGATTTAAATCCTCTAATGCATTTGTAAAATCAACAATTTCGCTTCTTTTTCCTAAAATATCTTTTATTGTTTTAAGATTAATTAATTTTTTACTCATTAAACTATTAAAAGCATTCAGTATTTCTTCATCCTTCAACTTTAATGTTTTTCCTACTTTCGAAATATCAAAAGTTTCCTCTTGATTATTCCATAAATATAGAAATATTAAGCTTTCTATTAAATTAAGACGATATTTTTGAAACAATGGTATTAAATAAGTTGGAAGAACTAAATTTTTTTCTTTCATTAAAGTTGTATTCATGAATCCCACCTCGTTTTATGATGAATTAAATATATTTCTAAATCTTTTTTTGTGTTCTTAACTCTTCTAGATAAAACCTCTTGGATTAAAAATCTTTCGACTATCTTTCCTTTTTTAGAAGGCAATATATTTAGACAAGCACAAATTTCTTGAAAATTTATCTTTAAATCTTTACGTGTATAAATAGGCATATTTAAATACAAATCCTGAATGTATTCTTTAGAAATTCCCAATATTTGTCCAGCGATTAAAGATAAAGATAAACCATAATAATATAATACCTCTTCTGTCATCTTTTTTAATTGTAAAATTTCTTGTATTTTTACTATATTCCTTTTTTCCTCTTTTGTAAAGGGAAGTTCTTTTTTTATTTGTATTTGAGCCCACATCCCTAGTACATTTTCCGTATAATTAACCTTTGAATAATTAAGACCCAAAACAGAGTTCAAATCATATTTTTTTATAAAATCTAATCCATTTTGATAAAAGGGTGAATTTAATATTTTCGAAATTTCTTCTTTTATGCGATAAGAACTGATTGTGGATAATAAATTTTTGTTATTTATTATTTCTCTTTTTAAGGAAGGTTCTAAATAAAAATTTAAAATGGTTGCAAAACGAATTGCCCTTAATATACGCAAAGGATCTTCTTCTATTTTTGCTTTTATATCCCCAACCATTCGAATAGTTTGTTTTTTTAAATCTTCTTTTCCCTTTAACAAATCGATAATTTTACCATCTTTATCCATACAAAGAGTATTAATAGTAAAATCTCTTCGTAAAAGATCACTTTTCAAAGAATTTGTATATTGTATAAAATTTGGTCTGCGCTTTTGATAATTTTTTTCTTTACGAAAAATGGTTATATCAACATTGATAGAATTTTGTTTTATATTTATTGAACCACAATCATTCACTTCTTTATGAAAAAGACGTTTTAGTTCTTTTGGGGGAGCTTCGGTGCAAATATCATAATCATTAGTTGTTTTATTTAACAAAAAATCTCGAACATACCCTCCAACAAGATACGCGCGATATCCATTTTTATTTAATGTTTCTAATATTTTTCTTACAAATGGATTCAAAATTCTCACCAAACTTATTTTATCAAATCCTTGCTTTAAAGTCTATTTGAAACAATGTTAATTAAAATAATGAAATCCCTAATAAGTATAAATTTAAATTAGGATATCCCGAAATAAAAATAACCCATAT
>CANRBV010000036.1 GCA_947628965.1 uncultured Bacilli bacterium
ATATTTTAACATTTTTTTGTAAAAAACTAAAATCCACCTTGTTAAAAAGTGGAATTTAAAATTTTAATTAAGGAAAAAGTAAAATATAAAAAAATTTGTTGCTAATATAAAGCTGTTATGTTAAAATATTTTTAAAAAAAGGAGAAAATAGATGAAAGACTCAAAAGATAAAGGAATAACGCTAGTTGCACTAGTAGTAACCATAATTGTCTTATTAATTTTAGCTGGTGTCAGTTTAAATTTTGTTATAGGGAATAATGGACTTATAGGAATTTCTGATGAAGCAGTAACTGAATATGAAAAAAGTAGATTTATAGAGGAAGCAAATATTTCATATCAAGAAATAATGTTAAACAAAACAATCCAAGGAGCTTTTTCATCTAACATAACATTAGAGGAAGTTGCTACAAGATTAATAGATAATTATGGATGGAAAGATAAATTAACTATTTCTTATGATAATGATTCTGAAGAAATTAAGATAGATAAAACAGAAGTTAGATTAGTTCTAAATCAAACTGATACATTAAAAGTAGAAACAGAAAAGCAAGAATGTCTTGCTTTTGTTGAAATTAGGAAAAAATATTATCCTGTATATATGTCAAATTCAAAAATATATTTAGGAGAACCACAAGATAAAATAGAGAAAGTTAAAAGAGAATTTAGCATAGAAAATTCAAATCCTACTATTGTAGAAATGAAATTTGACGAAAGCACTAATGAATTATCTATAAAGGCTTTGGAAGAAGGAAATTCAACTATAACGGTAAAGAAAGGTTCTAATGTTGTTAGTATAAATGTTAATGTTAGATTGTTATATGGTGAAGAAGTTACTTTGTCAGATGTAATAGTAAATGGCGTGGAATTAAAAAATTGGAGATATTTATATAATGATGGAGATAAAATATATCTAATATATGCAGATTATTTAGAAAGCAATGTAATACCATCAGGAGAAAAAATTCAAAAGAATGGCAGATTTGTATGTGCTGAAATGGTTAGTGAACTAAGTGTAGGAAGACAATATTTATATGATTATTTATCAGACAAAAATATATGGAAAAATATTTCAGAAGCAGTAACAAATGCATTAAATAATAATGAAAAATTAAAAAAAGAAAATATACAAATTAGCGGAGTAGAGACTATCGGAGGACCAGATTTGGAAATTTTGAAAAACAGTCATAATACTAATTATCCAAAATCTCAATTTCAGATAAAATGGTCCGAAGCAGGAACAACTATACCTAATGTAGGAAAATCATATGGAGGATATTTATTTGAAGGAAGAATAATGGAAAAAGGAGACTCTTCAGGTGTATGGTTAGCTGAAACAGAAGATAAAAAATTATTTTCGCCAAATAGAACAGCAACAACAGAAGGAATTAAAGGATATTATATACCTGCTTTAAATGCTTTTGCTGCAGACGCGATATGTACAGTACAATGTGTAAATAATAGGATTATGCGTGATGGATATCATTATCTTGATAGATATGGGCTTCGTCCAATGGTATCAATTCCAAAATCTCCTCAACTAATGGAAATTTTAGAATTAGAAAATTAAAATAAAAAACTTAAGACTAGAGAGGTAGGAGAATTATACAAACTCCTATCTCTAAAGGAAAATTTATGGATAACAATATAAGAATTTTTTCGTTTGTGCCGTTTTTTCAACTCCAAAGATAATAAGTAAAAATTAGCATTTGACTTCTCATAAATTTTATAATAAAAGCAGGAAATGAAGGAACTACAAAATAATTTGTGTCACACATTGCCGTATAAATTCATAAAAAGATTATTGTTTCAGTGCAAGAATTAGTTGGCTCATCATAGCATTTTTATATTATTGCAAAATTCTTATACCTTTTTGTATAAGTTTTTTTATAACATCAAATTTTACTTATTAGTTTATTGTTATTTATTAATTAATATTGAAGGAGGTATTGTTATGGGACAATATATTATTGTTGGAACTGCTACAAAAATTTATGTAAAAAAGGAGGACGAATATTCTACATATAACCTAGAACAAATAAAAGAAATTTTATCTAAAAAACTAAATTTAATTTTATATGATATAACGGAAGATAGCGATCAAGTTTGTTTATCAATTAAACCTAAAATTTTTTCTGAAAATATCCTAAGTTTATTGCAAAATGAATATGAAATTTTAGGAGTTGATATTAACAATGAATATAATAAAGAACTTTTTGAAAAAATAAAACATACTCCATATAATCAACTTTTAAATGAAATTGAAAGTAAAAATCTTAGCACATATCATTTTCAGTTTCTAAAAGGTTATTATTATATTTGCAATGATATATCTTACATTGATAATGATAGAAATCTAACAATATGTGCTGACATAATTGCGTTTTATTTAAGTGAAAAAGCTTTCTTAGAAGCATATAATGATTTATTTGATTATTTAAGAAATAAAATAATTAAGACTATGGATAATCCTTTAAAAGATGATGTTTTTATAACTCTGTTCGGATAAAATGTAGATTGTGAAAATTCCTTATCAGTGACTTTTTTATAAATATTATAATTTTTTTTGACTATTATTTTAAAGAGATGTATAATTTAAAAGGTATAAATTTTTATGCATAACTTATTAATATTATAAATAAATGCACAATAAAACGAAGTAAAGAAGGGGAAAAAAATGAACTTATATCTTATTGAAGTAATAGTTTTTTTAATCATGATTCTAATTATCACATTAATATTTAAAGCTAAAAATATTCATAAACTTGGACTAGTATTATCAGTATTCCTTTTAATTTTTGTTGGAAGTATTTCAGCAACCTACGTTCTAGAAAAGCCAAAACTAGATATAAAAGGTCAAGAAATGAATCTGGAAGTAAATCAATATGGTAAAGTTGAAATTCCTCATACTACATATCATATGAAAGATGTCACATCTTCTGTTGATGTAAAAGGAAATATTGATTATACTAAACCAGGAACATATAAAATACAGTACGAAGTTCCAACTATAACTGGAAAATATTCTCTTGACCAAACTGTAAATATTGTAGATACCACTCCTCCTACAATAACTTTGAAAGGTGACAAAGAATGTAATTTATCATATTCTGCTGAATACAAAGAAGCAGGTTATACGGTTGAAGATAATAGTTCTGAAAATTTAACAGAAAAAGTTAAAGTAGAAAAAGAAGAAATAAGTGACACCGAATATGACATTGTTTATTCTGTAGAAGATAGTGCAGGTAATAAAGCAACTGAAAGAAGAAAAGTACATATTATAGATGATGTTAGTCCAACTATCAAATTAAAAGGTAGCGCTAATATGAAAGTACTTTTAAATAATAAATATAAGGAAAATGGTGCAACTGCAGTTGATGCCAAAGACGGTGATTTATCAGATAAAATAAAAATATCCGGCACCGTAAATACTGCAAAAGTTGGAGAATATACTATTAAATATAGTGTTAGCGATAAAGCTGGAAATAAAGCTGAAAAAACTAGAAAAGTTACTGTTTATAAAAAAGAAAATATTGAAGTAAAACAACCTGTTGATACAAAAACTCAGACTCAAACTCAAACTCAACCTTCAACTCAACCTGTAACTCAAACTACAACTCAATCTCAAAATCAAAATAACAAATCAGGAAATAAAGGCGTAATATATTTAACATTTGATGATGGACCTTCTAGTAATATAACACCAAAAATATTAAACATCTTAAAAAAGAAAAATGTTAAGGCAACATTCTTTATATTAAATTACGGTTCATCATTAGAATATCTTATAAAAAGAGAATATAATGAAGGGCACTCTATAGGAATTCATGGATATTCTCACACATACAGCAAAATTTATACATCTGAGGAAGCTTTTATGAATAATATAACAAAACTACAGAAGAAAATAAAAAATACTATTGGATATAGTCCAACAATAATAAGATTTCCGGGTGGAAGTTCAAATACTGTCAGTAGAAACTATAGTAAAGGTATAATGACAAGACTTACAAAGAAAGTTGTTGCTAATGGATTTAAATACTATGATTGGAATGTTAGTTCAGGAGATGCTGGAGGAGCAAGGACATCAAAACAAGTATATAATAATGTAACTAAGGGTTTAAAGAAAAATCGTTCTAATGTAGTATTAATGCATGATTTTGGTGGAAATACAAAAACTTTAAATGCACTATCTGATATAATCGATTATGGTTTAAAAAACGGTTATACATTCAAGCCTATAACAATGAGCACTCCGATGGTAACACACTCAGTTAATAATTAATATTTTACTTATAGTACTTAATTTTTTAAATAATATATTAAAAAGCATTATCAAATTTTTATGATAATGCTTTTTATTTATATATTAATTTATTTATATATCTCTTAATTTATTATATTTTAAGTAAGAGAATGTACCGATACCAGCTATTGATAGTATTACTAATACAATTCCTGCACCAATACCAGTTTGTGGTATCTTTCCAGAAGCTGTTGTTGGATCTTTTTTAGTAGAACTACTACTTTGGCTTCCACTGCTACTTCCTCCATTTGATGAAGAACCTGAGCTACTTCCTGAACTGCTTCCATTATTTGTACTACTACCATTATTAGTACTACTACCATTATTTGTTCCACTTCCAGTTCCTGTACCACTTCCACTGCTATTACCTGAACCTCCACTTTGATTTGGATTTGTTACAGTTCCATTTGCATATACTAAATCTCCTGAACCATATTGAAGTTCTAATGCTGGACAACTTAATTTTGCAGAATTACCTGCTTCATCAGTGATGTTTCCACCTTTATAATCTACTGCTGATAAAGTTCCAACATCAGTGCTTTTTATTGTATATATATAACTAATAAAAGGTCCTGATACTGTTCCATTACTTAATTCAATATTTTGTCCATTTCCAAATTTTATAGTTAGAGTTGGTGCTTCTGTTCCTTTTATTGTTTCAGTAAAATAAACATTTATTACTAGTTTAGCATCTGCTGGCACTATGTACATCTTTCTATTTGAATCTCTGTCATATCCCATTACACTAGCATATGTTAATTGTATATTCTTTACAGTAGGTGCTGTAATATCACTTCCAGAACTTCCCCTATCCCAATTTGCAATAAAATCAAAATTTATTTTATTTTCTTCTGCAAATTGTTTAGATGCTTGTCCGTTATTTCCATATATAGTAAGATTTGAACAATCTTTAAAGGCTCCTTCTTCAATAGTTACTACATTATCTGGAATTAATATTTTTCTCAAGCCTTTACAACCTGAAAATGCTCCTCCAAAAAGTTGACCTGCACTTTCTATTGTTGTAACATTATTTGGAATTACAATACTAGTAAGCCCTTTACAATCTTCAAATACTCTATCACTTATTTTAGTAAGATTATCTGAAAGTTTTACGCTTGTTAATCCACTACAACCACTAAATGCTTGTTCCTCTATTACAGTTACAGAATTTGGAATTGTTATACTCTTTATACCAGTACAATTAGAAAATGCGTACTCTCCTATAGAAGTAAGTTTATTAGAAAATGTTACTGTTGCTATTCCTGAGCATCCTCTAAAAGCTGAGCCTTCAATTTTAGTTACACTATTTGGTATTGTTACACTTCTTAAACCTGTGCACCCTTCAAAAGCATAATTTCCTATTGTTGTTATTGTATCTGGAATGGTAACAGCTGTAACTCCTGAGCAACCTTGAAAAGCACCTTTATTGTAACCTCCTCCGCTCAATGATATTACATCTTTACCATCTATAGTTGATGGTATTTCAATACTACCTGTTGCTGATTTTGATTCACACACTAGATTTGTAATGCTGTTTCCACTTACTGTATAACTCCATTCTATATTGTTTTCATCCGTATATGTTGCAGTTTCTGCATTTGAAATACTTGGTATAAAAAATAATAATGTTCCCATTAGTAATGTAAGCATTGCATATTTTGCACTTTTCATTTGTATTTTCCCCCCTTTCTTTTTTCGACAGTACCTTTGTAATATTTTCCGTAAAGTACTTCCATACTATCTTTTCTTTAGCATATAAAAATCACATCATATATATATCACTTTCTTATTTTTTTGTAAAGAAAATTATGGAAAAAATTTATATCATTTTTGGATCGACTGATATTTTAATCTATGTTACAACTTTATAAAAATAATAATATTTTTTTGGCAATTAATCTACGAAAAATAGCATTTTTTATATTTTTGCAAAACGCTTAAGATAAAATATATATAAGCTTTTTCTTATGAAAATTAAATCAAAAGATAATTCTAGTATTAAATTTAATAGCATTAGCTGTAATCATTATAGTTTTATTAATGGCTCTAGAGAAGGTAAATCAGGAAACTTCAAATACATATTCTCAAAAGAAAAAATCAACCATTTCTGATTGATTTTTGTATCTATCTGTTCTATTAGTTTCGAACAGATACGTCGTTGGTGCAGCTGGAGGGATTCGAACCCCCGACCTTCCGGTTCGTAGCCGAACATTCGCTTCAAAAATAACAACTTTTGAAACACTTAATTTTCTAAGATTATATTTTATAAGTATTGATATTACTAAATCAGATGAATTTTTTAAAAATTTAATAATGAAAATTTTTATAAAATACGGATTTTCAGATGCAATCACTTTGATATTAGAATGTGTTACTCAGAAATAGAAATAGCAAGAGTATATTGTAGTTTTTTAAAATTTACAATATACTCTTGCTATTTGAAAATAAGAACCTGACCCACTTGTGCAATCAAAGATTGTAAGTGGGTACCCCAGAACCTTTTTATCTTCGATAATAAAAGGGGATGTTTATGCTAATTGCTTCACTACAATTAGCACTCAATTTAACTATCCTAATTTAAACTATCTGTCCAAGACTTAATATCAGAGTCTGATGGAGATGAATTAAAGCGATGTCCATCTTGCCAACTTCCTCCGTTTGCATCTTGTGATAATAATTTTCCACTTTGACCTAGTCCTGATGATGAAGATGTGCAAAATGGTATAACTGTTTTTCCACTAAAATCATTAGCCTTAACAAATGTATTTGTTGGCCATGCTGCTATTCCCCACCAAATTGGATATCCAATTAAAACTGTATCATATTCATCCCAATTTTCTACATCTGTAGTTTCAAGTTCTATATTTCTTAAAGAAGTATCATTATGTTCTTTACTTACTCTTGAATTACTATCTGTCCAATCTAAATCATCAGATGTATAAACTTCTTTAGGTACAATTTCAAAAGTATCAGCACCTAAATTTTCAGCAATTTTTTTGGCAACAGCTTCTGTATGATTTTGAGCAGAATAATATACAACTAATATTTTATTTCCTGTATTTGCTTTGCTTTCCTTTTCTATTTTATTTTCATCTTCTGTTTGACTATTATTTTCTACTCCATTTGATGCATTTTTTTGAGTTTCTGTAGTTTGGGTTTTATTGCTATATAATACAACAGCTACAACTGCTACAATTACAATTACTAAAAATATAACGATTCCAATAATTCCTTTTTTACTCATTTTCTTTTCCTCCATACTTTAAATTTTTTCTATCCACTCATCTATTTCTTTTTCTGGTGTTAATATTTCATTTGTAGTATGATCCATTCCAAATTTAATTGATATTCCATTTACTACATTTGAATTTGGACACATTTTTTCTATATCTTTTAAAGAATGTCCTAGCCATCCTGCATTTGTTGAACATGGTACAATGGTTTTTCCTGATAAATCATTTTCTTCTAAAAATGTTATTATTGGTGCTGATGGACCATACCACCAAACTCCATAAAGTAAAACTATTTTGTCGTATTCTTTTAAATTAACTTTTAAAGGTTTTAATTCTGGATTTATATATTGTTTGTCTGTTTTAGCTTCTGACGCCTCAACAACATACTGATAATCATCTGGATAAGGATTAACTGGTTTCAGTTCCACCATATCACAATTCAATTTTTTCTGTACTTTTTCTGCTATCATTTTTGAATGACCCGCATAAGAATAATAGACTATTAGTGTTTTTGACATTTCTAATTTCTCCTTTCATATATTATTTACGTTTAGAAAATACCCAATTCATAATGTTTTCTTCATAAGCAAAACTCATTCCACTACCATGCTCATCTGAATAACCTCTTGAAGTAAAGTAAGAGTGGTCTTTTACATCTAAAACTAAAATATTATTTATTTCTGCTTCTGTTAATCCTTTACTTTTATATGAACTAACCATTGAATTATAAGCATTTTTAGTTTTTTCTGAACCATAGTAACTATCATTTTCGCCAATTACCATATATAATGGTGTTTTGCTGTCTGTTAGAACTTCTATATTTCCATCCCATTGACTACTTACATATAATGCTGATGTAAATAACTCTGGCTTTTTACCTAGTACAATAGATAAAGTTTCTCCTCCACCTGAATAACCACTTATATAAACTTTGGATTTATCTATAAAAGGTTTATTTAAAAAGTATTCTACTAATTCTATTGTATCATTTGCTGATTCTTCTCCCCAGTCATCAAGTTGCAACGAAATTACAATCATATCTTTATTATATTTTTGTGCTTCATAAGGATAGCTTTCTCCTAAATTTGTTCCTACACCCTGAAAATATAGTCCTTCCCATCCAGGAAGTGCAAAGTAAATTGCATATTTTCCATTTTCATTAAAGCCTTCTGGGTAATAACTTGAAAAATGTATATCTCCCTGTTTTTCGCTATGTAAGGTATTATCTACAATAAAGCCTTTATTTTCTTTTGTTCCAACTTCTACTAAATCATTATTACTTTCTTGTATGTTTTGGACATTAGAATTATTATAGAAGAATTTTAATCCATTATAGGTATATTCATTTGCTGAAACTCCACCATGTGTATATCCTTCTTTTACTCTATAAATAAAGTTTTCGTTTTCTTCAAAGTTTTTATTTTCTCTCATTTTTGCTACACGATCATTAACATAGCTATAAGCAAAATCTTCTGTTCCAGTCATAATAAATACAAAATAGTCATTATTATCGTAGTTTTCTGCTGACTTCCATATATTTTCATCATCAAG
>CANRBV010000037.1 GCA_947628965.1 uncultured Bacilli bacterium
AAATTTAGTTGGATTGGTTTGACAAACCTACACTGTGCGTTTATCTCCTTTTGTTATATTTCTATTTTAAACGCACAAAAGTTCTTGTAGATTTTAATCTTTTTTCTTTATAAAAGCATTATTTATGTGTATACTAAAGAGTAGAGGTGGCTCATGAAATATCAAAAATTTGAATTTGATACTTATAATATTTATACTATCAAAACGGATAAATTTAAAAATTGTCATATGGAAATTACTTTTTATGATAATGCTGTTGCGGAAGAACTTGGACTTCGTAATTTTTTAGTAGATATGTTATCTCATTCTTCTAAAAAATATCCTAAAAGAAAGGATTTAGTCATTAAATTAGAAGAACTATATCAATCTTATTTCTATGGGGTTACAAGTAAAGTTGGAAATATGGTAATCTCAAGTTTTATTTATGATTTTATTAATCCAGAATTTGTAAATGATCGTAAATTTTTAGAAAATGTTTTAAAACTTCCTTTTGAAGTTTTAGAGAATCCTAATGTTAGTAATAATGCTTTTGATGAAAGAACCTTTAAAATTATTCAAAAGCGAATTCTTGCAGATATTGATGCAATTAAAGAAAATCCAACGAATTATGCTTTTCGCAGAGCTTTAATAAATATGGATAAAGATTCAATTACTTCTAAGAGTGTTTTAGGTACAAAAGAAGAAGTAGAAAGTATTACAAGAGAAAATTTATATGAATATTATCAAAAATTTATTAAAAAAAGTTTATGCAATATATACATAATTGGTGATTTAAATATGGAAGAAGTTGCTAATATAATTGATAAAAATTTTCATAATAACTGTTTAAAGAATCATAGTGTAAAAACATATGTAGAAAATAAAATATATAAAAAGGGTAGAATATTTAAAGAACAAGCCGATTTTGGCCAACATCGTTTAGTTCTTGGTTATAATATGGAAAAATTGACAAAAGAGGAACGCAATAGCACTTTGACTTTTTTTAATGAAATTTTATGTTCTGGTGGATTAAAAGCTAAAATATATAAAGCGTTAAGAGAGGACAATGAACTTTGTTATAGTGTCTCTTCTATTAATTCAAAATATGATAATATGTATTTTATTTATGTGGGGCTGGATAAAAAAAATGTTCCCCTTGCTATCAAGTTAATTAAAAAATGTGTTAAAGAAATGGCTCAAGGTAAGATTAGTGAAGAAGAAATGGATTTTGCTAGAAAACAACTTTTGACCTATTTAGATGTCGTTTTAGATAATCAAAATAGTTTGATTAATAATTACACCTTTCATACTATATCACAAACCCCTTTATTAACAGATTTAAAAGATGAATTTAAGAAAATAACTAGTAATGATTTAAAAAATTTAGGCAAGAAATTAAAATTAAATTTTATTTATGAATTAGAAAGCAAGGGAATAGAAGAATGAAAGAAATTGAACTTAAAGGACTAAAAGAAATTATTTATTACGATAAAGCTTTAAATCAAATGCCTGTTTATATTTGGAAAAATGAAAAAGTTAAAGGTGTATTTAGTGCATTATGTGTTCATTATGGTTCTATACATCAAGAATTTAAATTAAACGGTAAGAATAAATATTATAAAGTTCCAAGTGGAATTGCACATTTTATTGAACATTTAAATTTTTATGAGCCAGATGGTTCAACAGCAACAGATTTTTATGCCAAATACGGAAGTGAAGTGAATGCTTTTACAACTTTTGATTATACTTGTTATCACTTGTATGCGACAAATTCTATTAAAGAAAATTTAAATCATTTATTAGACTTTGTTTTGACACCTAATTTTAATAAAAAAATGGTGAATAAAGAAAAAAATATTATTATTGAAGAATTAACAATGGATCAAGATTTACCTGAAACAAAATTTTTTTATTCGCATTATAATAATCTTTTTCATAAATACAAATATAATGAACCGATTACAGGTAGAAAAGAAGATGTTTCTAATACTTCTATAGAAGATATTGAATTAGTTTATGATAGCTTTTATCATCCTAAAAATATGTTTATGGTTGTAACTGGAAATATGAATCCCTATGATATATTTAAATTGGTTGAAGAAAATTTAAAAAAGAAAAAATTGCCAACTTATAAAAATCCTAAGCCAAAAAAATATCGTGAAGAAAGTAAAATTGTTAATTCTTATACAGAATTAGAAGGCAATGTTGAAACTGCAAAAGTAAAGATTTCCGTAAAGACGCCAATTAGTGTTTTTAAAAACGTAAATGCAGTAGAACTTAGATTGATGTCATCCCTTATTATGAATAGTAATTTTGGACCAACAAGTGATTTAAAAGAGTATTTGATGGAAAAAGAATTAATGAATTACATGGGTATAAATCGTTCTTTTATTGGAGATTATATGATTTTGACAGTTACAATTGAAACCAAATATCCAAAGGAAGTTATTAAAGAAATTAAAGAACAATTTAAAAAATTAGAAATGACAGAAGAAGATCTTACAAGAAAAGTCAATTCTAGTATTGCTAGTATGGTTTTAATGTATGATGATATAATGAATGTCAATAATACCATTCAAGAGGAAATATTGACTTATAAAACGATTGTTGATAATTTAAAAGAACATTTAGAAAATATTACCTTAGAAGATATTAATAAAGTTATTAAAAAAATTGATGTTAAAAATATGGCAATAACGGTATTAAATCCAAAGAAAAAATAGATATTTTCTATTTTTCATTTTCAATCATAAGACCTTTATAATATTTCCAAGCAATAATACGAAGTGCAATACGATTAATAAAATCTTCAGATAAGCTTCCTTCATGTAAAGCATTTTTAATTTCAGAAAAACTAGCAATTGCGTCTGTTGTAATAATTAAATCATTGCCAGCAAGTAGGGCTTTTACAATACGATTTTCGATAGAGGAAGTTGCTTGCATATCTAAATCATCGGTGATAATGATACCACTAAACTCTAAACGATTCCTTAAAATATTATGAATGCTTGCGGATAAAGAAGCAGGATTCTCTTCATCAATGCTTTTAACTATATTATGGCTAACAAGTATAGCTTCTGCGCCTTTTTTAATGCCTGCCTCAAAGGGTGGTAAATCGTTATTAAGAATACTTTCATAACTTCTATTATCGATGGATTTACCTGTATGGGTATCCACATTATTTCCATAACCTGGGAAATGTTTTAAAGTATAGGAAACATTTCCTTTTTTGCTTTCTTCAATAACAGCTTCAGCATACTTAGAAGTTAAATCTGTATCTTTACCAAATGCTCTTTCATACATATAATCCTCTTCATTTGTAGTAACATCTACAACAGGAGCAAGATTTAAATTTAAACCCAATTCATAAAGAGTAGCACTTTTCTTTTGTGTATCTTCTTTTATTTTTGTAAAGCCTCCTAAGGAGTAGAGTTCCTTTGAAGATTTAAATGGTTCTTCTACCAAATTAGGGTTGCTGCTAATACGTATGATTTTTCCTCCTTCTTCATCTACAGAGGTAAGAAGAGGAATTTTACTTTCTTCTTGCAAATCATTAATCATTTTCTGAACATTTTCTTTTGTTTTATTTTTAAAAGCATTTTCATAAAATACAAAGCCACTATAAGGATAATTTTTTAATTCTTGTAAACTTTCTTCTTCTTCTTTATAACGCACAAGAAGTAGTTGTCCTATTTTTTCATCAATAGTTAAGTTATTTAGAGTGTGATAGGCTTTTTCATAATAATCATGAAATAATCCATCTTCTAACCATTCTATTGGGAGTAAATCATTTTCTACTTCAATTTTTTCAACATGTATATTTTGTAATTCTATCTCTTTATTTAAAAGACCTGTATAATAAAGAATAATAGAATCTCCTAAATTTGCATCAGTATCTTCTACATTTATTGTATAAATACCATTTTCTTTATCTTGAATGGTAAAAGTATTCTCTTTAATGTTTACTATGTTTCCTTGCAAAGTATTCAATTTTTCTTCTTTATTATTTTTCTTTCCATTTGAAATTATTAAACCAATTAACACTAAAAAAATAATGAATACTACAAGATTTTGCTTTTTTTTCATACGATCTTCCTTTTCTATTTAAGATATATGTAAAAATCTTAAAAATATAAGTAAAATGTATACTTTTCTTTCTTTTAAATATATGATATCATATTTAAAGAATAGGGTGACTAGTTATGTTTGGAAAAATAAAAAAAATTGAAGACAAATACATTGAGGTAGAAAATATATCTAAAATTATTCAAGCAAACGTTATAAATTATCATGTTATTTTTGAAGATAATATCAATAAGAATATTAAAATTGTTGGAGAAATATTGGGTATGAATGAAGAAATAATTCATATTATGCTTATTGGAGAGATAAAAGAAAATAGTTTTATTTCGGGTACAATTAAATATCCAAGCATGAATAGCACTTGCCGTATTGTATATAAAGAAGAATTAGAAATGATTATTGGAAAACAGGAATTTGATAGTTCTGATACTCTCCTTATTGGTTCTTCTGCTTTGTATGATGGATTTAAAGTAACAGCAAAGGTAAATGATTTACTTACTCACCATATAGCAATTATAGGAAATTCTGGCTGTGGAAAATCTTGTGGAGTAGCTAGTTTAATACAAAATATATTTTATTATAATAAAAAATCTCCTAGAAATGCCCATATGGTTATCTTTGACGTTTATGGAGAATACCATACAGCACTTAGTAAGATTAATGAATTACCAGGAATTAATGTAAAATATTACACTACAAAAACAGATATAGATGAAGCATCAACAGAAATTGTAAGTATTCCCGCTTATTTTTTAGAAGTAGATGATTTAGCTCTTTTATTAAGTGTAAATGATCATACTTTGCTTCCAATTTTAGAAAAGACTTTACAATATGTTGCTTTATTTAAAAGTAGTGGTGAACTGGCAACAAAATATAAAAATTCCATTATTGCTAAAAGTTTATTAGATATTATTGGAAGCGGTAAATCTTCTACGCAATTAAGCGATCAAATTATTTCCACTTTAAATAAATTTAATACAGCTGAACTAAATCTAGAAAGTCTTATAGTTCAACCAGGTTATACAAGAACATTAAAACAATGTCTAAATATTGATGCCAATGGCAAAATGGGAGCTTTACAATTTGTAATAGAATTTTTAAATGGTTTTACAACTTTTGATGTTATGGAAGTCGACCAAAAAGAAATCATATACAATTTAGAAGATTTATATAATGCTTTAGAGTTTGCTTTAATGAGTGAAGGTATGCTTAATAATGCTGCACTTTATGAAAAAGCCAATGATTTAAGAGTAAGATTGAATGCTATTTTAAATAGTCCACAACGTAAATATTTTGAATATAAAGGAAGTTACATTGAAAAAGAACAATTTGTTAAAAGTATGTTCTTAACGGAAAACAATGAATACGCCCAACTTTTAAATATGAATTTTAATTATGTAGATGAGCGTTTTGCTAAAATATTAACAAAACTTTATATGAAATTATTTTTTAACTTTTCGACTTCTTTATCAGTTAGAGCAAGTTTCCCAATTCATGTTATTTTGGAAGAAGCGCATCGTTATGTTCAAAATGATAACGACATTAATGTTATTGGGTATAATATTTTTGATCGAATTACCAAAGAGGGAAGAAAATATGGTTTGATATTATGCTTTATTACCCAAAGACCAAGTGAATTATCTTCTACATGTTTGTCTCAATGTTCCAATTTTTTAATCTTCCGCTTATTTTATCCTGAAGATTTAAAAATTGTTATATCAATGTCTAGTAATTTAACTCAACAAGAAGTAGAAAAATTAAAAACTTTGCGTCCTGGAACTGCTTTAGTTTTTGGAAGTGCCTTTCATATTCCTTTGCTAACAAAGTTAAACTTACCAAATCCTCTTCCTCAAAGTACTAACGTAAACTTAGAGTCTATTTGGTATGAAAACTAAAAAGTTAACCAAATGGTTAACTTTTTAGTTGATTATAAATATCTTCAATTTCTTTTAAACTTTCTTTATTACTAGGAATAATATGTAAGTGAAAATGTTTAATTTCTTGGGTATCCAAATAATTTGCATTAATGGAAAAACCAGTAGCGTGTAATTTTTCTTGTAATAAAGTTACTATTTTTTGAGCTACATTATGAATATGCAAAAGGCTTTCATTATCTAGTTTAGTAAAATCTTCATAATGTTTTTTAGGAATAATTAGAGTATGACCATTATTTTTGGGATGTATATCCAAAAAAGCGATTACTTTTTCATCTTCATATATTTTATAAGAGGGAATTTCACCATTTATTATTTTACAAAATAAACAATCCATTTTTACTTCACCATTCTAATCATATCATATTTTTTTTAATTTTTTCAAAATTTTTTGGAATATCTTCTAATAAACTATAAGGATTCTTATTATCTATTGGAGAATACAGATTATAAAAAATATCATATAGAGGATCTGGTAAACCTTGATTTTTCAATAAATAGATTTTTTTATAAAATTCCTCCACACTTAATTTTGTAATATCAATAGAAAATAATATTTTTAAAATGATTACCATATAACAATATAAATCCGTATTATGATTGGGAATCGTATAATAATAACTAAAAGGATATTTATGTTTTAAATTTTTTTGAATAAAAGAATACGTTTTTAAAAATTGTAGATATTTTGTTTCAAAAGGCATATTATTTCCTATTTTACAACTATCTATATCTATTATTTGAAATTTTTTAGTTTCTGAATCTACTAAAATATTACCTTCATGTAAATCTCCAATAAAGAAGGTATTTAATTTATGTTCTATTTGTCTAATTTGTTTTAATTTTTCTAAAAGTTTTCCAATGTTTTTTAAAATAATAATAGAATCATTATAGGTTGTTTTTTCATCCTGAAAATAATCTTTTAAATTTATTTTATAACCTTTGTCCATTAAAATTCCAATCACTGAAAAATATTCGACAACTATTTTTTTGAAAATTAATAATTCTTCTATTGTTATTAAATCATTTTGTTGCTTTTCAATTTCATAAAGAGTGACAATTTTATTATCCGATGGATTATGAAATTTTTTAATAATTTCACTTTTAGAATATTCATACAAAGTAGCTTCATTGGTTTTTTTGGCATAATAAAGTGGTAATTTTTGTAGCTCTTTTTCCGACATTTGTAATCTTTGCATCATAAATTTCCCCTTTAAGTGAAATTTATCCTATCATATCTAAATGAAAAATGCAAATGCAAGGTAAACAAAAAAGATATTTTAGCATACATTAAATTAGAGGAGGGTTACAAATGTCTAGTTTTAAAGAAATTGTGACAAAAGCAATTATTGGAAAAACAAAAAAAACAAGTACAAATGAATTTAAAATTACACCAGAATTAAAACCAGATACAGTTTTAGGATGCTGGGTAATTAATCATAGGTTTTCTGGAAAAAATAACGGTGGAAATGTTGCTATCGATGGGTCATTTGACGTAAATGTTTGGTATTCATACGATAATGATACCAGAACAGCTGTAAGTACAGAAACCTTTAATTATCAGGATAAAATGCCTATTCATTTAAAAGATAAAGGGATTTTAACAGATAAAGAAGAAATTATTGTTCGTAGTTTAAAACAACCCACAGTAACAAATGTTAGCGTTTCTGATGGGGTCGTTAAATTAAACGTAGAAAAAGAATTAGGAGTAGAAGTAGTTGGAGATACAAAAATAAAAGTTAGTATTGAAGAAGAGGAAGATGATTACGAAGAAGTAACAGATGATGAAGAAATAACCAAAGAAGATGAGCAAAAAATAGAAGAAATTGATGAGGACTATTTAAAATAGTAGTGTCAACCAATTAATGTTGACACTATTTTCTTCACATGCTATAATAAAAACAAATTAAAGGAGGAAGAAAAGATGGCTGTAAAGTTAAGATTAAAAAGAATGGGTGCAAAACAAAGACCATTTTATCGTATTGTCGCTGCAGATTCTAGAAGTCCAAGAGATGGGCGTTTCTTAGAAGTAGTAGGTACCTATAATCCTATTACAAGTCCTGCAGAAGTAAAAATTGATGAAGAAAAAGCATTGCATTGGTTAAATGAAGGAGCACAACCTACTGAAACTGTAAAAAATATTTTTTCTAAAGAAGGAATTATGAAAAAATACGCCGATGCAAAAGCCAAAAAAGCAGGGAAGTAATTATGGATATTGTAGAATATACCCTTTTTCTTGTTAAAAGCATTGCTCATGATGCAGATATGGTAAGTGTAAAAGAAATTGGTAGCGATGAAAATGTCATTAATTTAGAAGTTTTAGTAAAAGAAAGTGATATGGGAGCTATTATTGGAAAATCTGGTAAAACAGCTCAAGCGTTACGTATTATGGTTCAAGCTTATTCTTATTTGCATGATAAGAAAAAAGTAAAAATTAATATAGAATCATTTTAAAGTGGTTCTTTTTTTTATTGTTCATTAATCATAAGAAATATTTGACTAATTTTAGAGGAAAAGCTATAATGAAAATAATATAAGGAGCAAAAGAAATGAAGAAAAGAAAGAAAAAAAGCCAAAAAGAAAAAGGATTT
>CANRBV010000038.1 GCA_947628965.1 uncultured Bacilli bacterium
TAGTCTTTTTTAGAATTCATCTACATTTCCTCCTCGTTCATAAAAAAGATTTCATACCATTTTAAAAAGGAATAAATGGTCCAAACTTTTTTATATGTATCTTTCTTTTTTTTCTTATGTATATCAAGTAATTTTATGATATATTTTTGATTAAAAAACTTTCCAGCGTAATCCGATGTAAAAGTATTTTTAACCTCATTATATACATCATCTTCCCTTAACCATTCGCGTAAAGGAACAGGAAAACCTAATTTTTTCTTTTTATAAGATTCGTTTGGAATTTCTTTTTGAGCAGCACTCCTTAATGCCACTTTGGTATTCTCTTTGGTTACTTTATCTTTTTCCGTTAATCGACTTGCAACCCGAAACACTTCTTTATCAATAAAAGGAACTCTCCCTTCAATGGAATTTGCCATAGTCATACGATCGGCTTTTTGTAAAATATCTTTAATCAGCCAAAAATGAATATCAATTGCTTGCTTTTTTGTGATATTATCCTTATTTTGTACCGTTTTAAATACAGGTTCCGTTAAGGTTTTATTATGAATCGTATCCTGAATTTTTAAAACTTTTTTACGTTCTTGTTCACTAAAGACTTTATTAACACCAATATAATCATTTTCTAATTTGGTCCCACGTCTGACAACAAAGTTTCGTCCACTAAACTCTGGTAGTAATTTAAAAAAGAATGCAGCCATATGACGCAAAGGATAAGGAATTTTATTGTACCACTTTAAATCAACTTCTTCTCGGTAATTATTATATCCCCCAAAAAACTCATCTGCACCTTCCCCTGATAAAACAACTTTTACATCAAGGCTAGCTAATTGTGATACAAAGTAAAGCATAATACTTGCTGGGTCGCTAGATGGTTCGTCCATATAATAAAGCACTTTTGGTATAATTTTTAAATATTCCTCTTTTGTTATTTTTTTACTTGTATTTTTAATATTCAATTTTTCTGCTAAATCACGTGCATACTCAATTTCGTTATATTTAGGATTATCATACCCTACTGTATAAGTTTTATCAGGTCTTGCAAGACTTACAATATAGGAAGAATCAATTCCGCTCGACAAAAAAGAACCCACTTCTACATCACTTAGCATATGGTAATTTACAGAATCCTTCATTGTTTTATTTATCTCTTCAACCACTTCTTTAAAATCACGTTTTTCAGGATTAAATTCTATTTGATAATATTTTTCAATTTCTACTTTTCCTTCTTTATAAAGAAGATAACTGCCTGGTTCTAAACGATAAACCCCTTTAAAAAAAGTTTCATTAGTAGGTGTAAAACTAAAAGATAAATAGGGGCCTAAAATTTTTTCATTTAGTTCTTTTGTAAAGTCGGGATGCTCTAAGAAAGATTTAATTTCACTGGCAAACAGAAAAGTAGCATCTTTTTGATAATAATAAAATGGTTTTATTCCAAAGTTATCGCGCGCACAGAATAAAGTTTTCTTTTCTCTATCCCAAATAGCAAAAGCAAACATCCCACGCAATTTTTTTGGTAAATCTATCCCCCATTCTTCATATCCATGAACTAAAACTTCTGTATCACTATTCGTTTTAAACGTATGATTTTTTCTTAACTCTTCCTTTAATTCGATATAGTTATAAATTTCTCCATTAAAAACAACGACAAGATCTCCTGTTTCATTATACATTGGTTGGTTCCCTAAAGATAAATCAATAATAGATAATCTTCTATGGCCTAAAGCAATTGTGTCGGTAACATAATACCCTTCTCCATCTGGTCCACGGTGCTTAATACGATCAGCCATTTTCTTTATAATTTCTTTTTTTTCATTTTCACTTCTCTTATCAATAAATCCGACAATTCCACACATTTTAGTCACCTTCTTCTAAATCTAAACGACTATATATATCTTTTTCTAAAATTAACTTACTAATAGTAAAGGCATTCGCTATTCGAGTATTGATGGATGTAATATAATGATCATCAGCATCTCCAACAAATCCTTTATTGCTAAAGTAAGTTCCTTTATCACTTCTCCAACTACGACTAGCAAAAATAGCCAAGCCTTCTTCATCACTAAAAATATCATTCCCAATTAATAAACGCGAATCATAAGGAATACCAAACAAATTTAAAATAGTTGGTAAAACATCTATTTGACTTGCAACCTTATCTACAACAACATGTTCGTTATGTGGATTCCAAATAATTAAATTACTATGGTTTACTTCCACCATTTCATCTCGTGGATAACTAGAAACTTCATTAATCTCTTCTTCTGTTAATGTATAAGGATAATGATCTCCAGTTAAAACAATTACCGTATCTTCTAAAATACCAGCTTTGTTTAAACTATCTAACAAAGTAGATAGAGCATATTCAAGTTCCGTTTGAGCAGAAAGATAGGCTTTAACAGAGTCGCTATAAGGTAAATCTTTAACTACGTCTTTATTTTTATTGGCCATCTTATTTCCACCCATAAAATTATAAGGAGCATGTCCACTAACTGTAATATAATAAGTTACAAAAGGACTATCGGTACTATAGTTATCAAATGTTGCATTAATCATATCAACATCACTAGGAAGCCAAGCACAATTAATCTTCTTTTCCATACCATTTTGGCATGCCATAAAATTGTTAAAACCAAGTGTTGGCATCGTTATATGACGACTATAATATTTATAATACCAATTATGATAACTAAAGGTATTATACCCCAGTCTTCCAAAACTATTTCCTATTGCATAGTAAATTTCTGGATGTTGATTTCTCCATATACTTAAAATTTCTTGAGTGGGTACAAGACTTGTCATAGCCTGAAATTCTCCTCCTGTAGTACTCAAAAATTCAGGAGAATAATAATTTGTAAACTCAAATCCTTCATGTATAAGTTTATAAAGAGTTGGTGTTCTATTCTCATCTACAGCTATAGAGTTAAACCCTTCTGCCAATATAAAAATCAAATTTTTTCCTTTATACATTCCCGTATATTCATTTTTATTAGTAGCTTTTTTATTTTTTAAATAATTATAAATACTTTTTATACTTTCATCCTTTTCTGATTCAATTAATGCATCAAAATCAATATCCAACTTGTTATATTCCACAACTTGTTCTTCAGATTCATTTTTTGTTTCCATTACAATTTTTTCTTGAAATCCAAATAAACTTCTTTCAATACTTAAACGTTGACTCGTAAACATACCTAAGATTTCGGTAGAAGTTGTAATAGCATCCAAATTATAATATAAGTTATAAGGTGAATATAGGGATACTTTATCCAAATTTAAAGATAGTAGAGCAACTCCATATAAAGATAGACTTAAGATAAGTCGAAATGTATCCTTTTTTAATTTCACTTTTTCATAATAAAAGTTCTTTTGAACAAGCAAATAGGTAATAAAGGGTAACAAAAATAAAAGAATGTGAATAAAATCAGTATTAATTAAATGTAATCCTATTTCATAAAAACTTAAAGCATTACTTACAAGTTCCAAATCGCGTATAGAAAAAGGTAACGAAAATAAAGAATAATATAAAAAATTAAACATGTAGAAAGCAATTGTTAAAACCACTAAAAACAAAGTTACTCTTTTATTAATTTTTACATTTCCTAACGAACTAAAAAAAGAAAATAAAAAAGCTAAACTAGCACTAAATAAAAGAACTATTAAAAATTCCTTACCAGGTAATTTATTAAACATTAATACTTTATTAATTAGTTCTAAGTACGCAAATAGTAAAAAATAAAGAAAAAAGATATGATACTTCTTTTTCATTTTTATCCACCTAGTTTATTATAACACAATTCTTACAAAAACTTAAAAAATATAAATCATATTTTCATAATTAAAATTCCATTCAAAATTATTTATAATTAATTTTTCACCTTCCTGATCATCATAGGAATACAAACTATCATCAACCAAATAAAATACTTTATCTTTATCGTATGAAACAATTGCTTTTACATTTTTATTTGAAATCTTTGTTGTAAGTTGATTTTGGATTTTATAAAGCGTATTTTCCCTTATTTCATAACAAGTATTTTCTTTATGGGTAAAAGAAATTTCATTATTAATTAAAGACTGTATACTAATAGACTCCCATTCGTCCTGTTGTAATATCGTACCTTGAGTCTTATTCGTAATATTTTTAATTTGTAAATGTTTTGGATCCAACTCATATTCTGCTTTATTTTTTTTATCTATCAAATATAATTTTTTTTCAGTAGACCCTAAAAAATAGGAATCAAAAGAAATTTCGTCTTTTAATTTTAATTCACGAATTTTATCATTTTTAGTATTAATAACATAAAACTTATTAAAATTATATTTTTCATCATAATTCGCAATAACCAGATAATTTCCAACTTTATACGTAAGAGGAATACTATAAATATCACTATTAAATAATTTTATCTCTTTTACATTTTGATCCGTAACAACATAAAAGCCAGTATAATTCCATAAATAATATTTATTTTCTTCTAATGAATAAAGTTTTAAAGCATTATATTCTTTTTCATTTACTAATAAATTACTTTTATAAGAGGCAGGAATTAATTCTTCATCTTCAATTAAGTGATAGCTAATATATGCGTCTTCTTTTTTACATAAAGGATATAATGAAATTTTCTTACTCGTAAAAAATAGACAAATTATATCCTCTTTTTGTTTAGCAAAAACATTTTGGATTAATTTTTTCGAATAGATATATTTATGTTCTTTTAACATTAAAAATTCCTGATTTTCATAATTAATAAGAAATTGATAACCATTTTCTTCTTTATTATATTTTTCAGTAATAGCAAAGTCATTTATAGTATAATCTACTACATAATTTTTTCTATGAAAAACGTAAAAACATAAAATTAAAAAAAGAAAAAGAAAAACAATGATTTTTCCTTTTTTAGGCACGTGGAATTTGAACATATTTTTTCTTTTCCTTCATCATAAATTCACTTATATTGGTTTCAATTTCTGGTAAACTTTTTTTATCCAAATTAGTTAAAATAATTACCTCTTTTACTGTATCAATTGTAATTTTTCCCCAAATGATACCACGATAAACTTCCATATCGTTAAACAAATCTGGTGTAATAGAAGTTAAGCCATAGCCAAACAAAACCCTTTTTTGACCAATTAAAATTCTTTTATTTGTTAAGGCAATAACAGAAGTTGAAAAAAAATCTAAAGGATTATCATTTTTTTGTGCAGCAAAAGCATATAAAACTTCTTCTCCAGGATTTAAATGCTTCTCAATAACTTTACAATGTTTTTTTAATCGATACCAAGTCACAGTTTTTGGGAATTTCTTTTTAAAAATTATGACTTTATCATACAAACTATCCATATTTAACACCCACCAAAATTATAACAATTTCATTTATTTATTACAACAATTGGCTTTTATCTTTACCTTTAATTGACAATTTCATTTTTTACTTGGCCTATAAAAACTCAACAATATCGGCATTGTTATTTATTTTTTCTACCAAATCTTCACGTTCATATTTATTAAATATATTCATAAAATTACTTTTATCCATTAAAAACATATCATAAAACTTAATAAAGATTTCTTTATAGTTTAAAATACCAATTTCTTTTAGAAATTCTATATTTTCCATAACTAGTTTATAATAATTTAGAATATGTTCGTGCAACAAAGGAGGAATATCAGAAGCAAAAACTTCTATTTCTTCCTCATTAAATCCATAATTCAATAAAAAATTCATTAGGCTTCTCCCCCTTCGTTTAGTATAAAATAAATACTATTTTTTATTTCTTCTACAGTAAGATTGGTTTTATAAAACAAAGCTAATAGTAATGCATCTTCATAAGTGCAAGGTAAATTGAGTTTTTGCATTGTTTCTAACGTATTTTTTACTTCATCATATGAATTTATTTTTTTTCCATCAATGCAAACATCCCAAGCTTCACCATTTGGTACTAGAAATTCATCCTTAATTTTATTTTCAACCTTTTCTAAATCTAAGTTTACATCAAAACTATTTTCGCCATTTGAAATTTCATTAATAAGATTATCGAGTAAAGTCCCATCTTTTAATTGAGATTTTAAAAATTCGTTCACACTATCATCTTGTTTTTCTTCTATTTCTTCACTTAAAAGTTTATTAATATCGTAGTTATCTCCATTTTTATAAGAAAGATTTAAATCTTGATACTTTTTCATATTTTCGGCAATAGTATGAACGGTTTTCGCCTCTGCAATAATCTCTGGATACTTTCTTAAAAAAGGAATTTCATTAATTGCTGCATATTCATCAATAATATTCTTAAGTTCATTATATTCTACAGCAAAAATTCGTAGACAATACATACCATTTGCTTTTTGTAAAAGTATCTGATTCTCAACAAGTAAATCAACAATTTGATTAAATTTTTCTTGATCTTTTAATAAAAGAATTGATATACCAAATTTATTAAAACAATCGGAAAACAAACTAATTCCTTCTTCATTATCGGGAATTAAATTTTTTTCTTTAAGTGTTTTTAAAACAGTTGCTATATTCATAAATACCTCCTTTAATATGCCATTAAAGGAACATTTTTGGGATCCATTCCATTATTTTTTAAATTTTCAATAATTTCTTGTAATTCCTCTTTAGAATACTTTTCTAAAACAACAGGATTTAAATAAATATCGATTGGTTCTTTTCCAATAGTAAGCAATATATTAATTTTTGAAGGCAACTCTTTATCTAACATTAAATCCGTATGATTTACAAATATTTCGATTCCCACATGCGTATTTTTTACACATTCAATATTTGATTCAATAAGTTTAGCATCAAAGTGATCAAGTAAATTATCAATTTCTTGACCCGTATAATCTAAATAATCAATACCATTTTTAGCTAATAGAGAAATTAAGGCATCTTTATCATTTTTAATATCTTCAAATTCAATTTTTGTAGGTTCTTCATCTATTAAGCTGATGGCAAAATCATCTTCTTCTTCAATTATAGGTTCAGCATTTTTGGCTTCAGTAAATACATCACTTATTGATTTACCTGATTGTTCTTTTTCCTTTAATTTTTCATCATATTCATATAATGCATCTTCAGGGAACATTAATATTTTAGCAGCTTCTCTTGTTTCTTCTGTAGTAAAACCAAATTGCTCTAACAAAGAAACAATGGAATCTCTTGTAATACTAATTCTACCTGATAAAGCCAAATCAAAATATTCATTTAATTTTTCTTGATTAGCTAGTGCAGCATCACGACGAATACTTAACTCATCTATTGTTTGAATAGCTTCATTCATTTCTTCTTCAACTTTAACTAATTGTTTCTCAGCTTTTTTAGTATCCATAGTAATTGAATCTATTGCACGTGGCAAAGATTTATTTAATCTATCTACTAAGCTTTGAGGATTAAAGTCTATATCTAAGTGATCTAAAACTATTGCATAATCTTCTCGATTGATATTAACTAAAAGATTATTTAATTTTTCTCCTTGACTATTTAAATTGTTATATAATTGTTCTAAATCCTGAATTTTAGTTTGCAAATCCTTTTTTTCTTCAGTTGTTCTGGTCTTTATTTCAGTAGCTTTGTTTCTTTGCTTATTAATTTCTACTAGAATAACACTTTCTTCGCCTCTTAAATTGTATAACCTATCTAGTAAAGCACTTGTTTCAGGTGATAATGCTTTCATACTAATCACTCCCATATTCTAAGCAAAATTATACCAAAAGAAAAAACAAAAGTAAACCACTAACTTTTGCCATTAAACTATAATGTATTTTGTTTTTTATTAGACAGACAAATTAACAACATATAATCGATCTTCTTCTTTTGCAATTGTTAACTGAACACTTTTATCATATCCCAAATCTTCTTTATAAGAAATGGTCATAGCAAACTTATAAGCCTCCAAAGTATTATTACCCTTTTGATAAGAAACATTTTCTACATTTTCTACATTTACACTCGTAACTTCAGGTAAGTTTTGTTTCCTTGAATTGGTAGAATTATCTTCTACAAGTTTATATATTGTATCCATAGCTTTATTTTGAAATTTTTCTTTATCATCTGGATAAATAAAATCTAATGATCCAACATCATATTTACTTACTTTATTATTTATAGTATAAAAGTCAATTAAAAAAAGTTGTCCCAAATATGTTGCATAATTTTCATAATTAATTTCAGCTTGACTTAATTCTTCTTTAAGTTTTAAGAAAGTTTCCTTATAAAGATCTGTATCTCGATCTTCTAAACTATAACCATATTCATTAATAGAATCTAAAATTTCAATGGAAGTTTCATTTTTACTTTCTTCTTTTTTCAAATAAAGAAATAAACCTATCCCAACACTTAATAAAAGTAGCACTACTATAAAGGTAATAATTACCTTTTTCTTTTTTGTATTCATAATCTCATTCCTATCATTTTATTATTTTTTATTATAACACGTATAATACTGATTAGTAAATGGATGAAGTTGCAAATCATTTGTTTACTAGTATAATAATTTTACTC
>CANRBV010000039.1 GCA_947628965.1 uncultured Bacilli bacterium
TGAGTACTTACCTAAGTTTGGTTAAGCACTTAATCTATGCTAGATTGAGTGCTATTTCTTTATACATAGAATCATTACAGAGACTATTAATAAAATGATAATTAGTATTAGAAATGAGATTAATAAATCTTTTTTCTTCATAATATCAAGCCTCCTCTCTACAAAGATTAGAGGTAGACACTCAACAACTGATATTCCCTATAAAAAGTATACTATTTATTACATACAAAAAACAAGTGTTCGAGTAATATTTTATTAAAAAGTTGTTGAACTTCTTTCTAAGGTACCGTTGAAAAATCTGTTCGAACTTTTTGGACATTATATAAAAATATAAAATCGCTTAGATTATTTTGATATACTTGTCAAAATAAAATAATTAAGTGGGAGGTTAAGACTTATATTATATGTAACGATAATAACCTTGTATATACCATTTTTTATAAATTTGATGTATATGTATCCAAAGAAAAAAAGTGTAGAGTAAAGATGAATGAAAAACTACAATACTCGTAAAAGAATAAAATAGCATTGTATGGGACTTTTTTTAAAATTTCGCATATATATGTTATTTTTTTATTTTTGTGATATAAATACAAGCAAAAAAATACTTTGTACATAAATTATTACTATGAAAGGAGAAACTTAAGTGCAAAGTAAGGAATATATAAATGCTTATAATTATGTGAAACAGGCGCGTGAAAAATGTTTTATTCCAAGTTGTTGTGTTTCTTCTCGTACGATTGTTGGGCCAACAGGACCAACTGGACCTCAAGGACTTCCAGGCCCTATTACTGTAGAGATTTTAGAAACAAAAACTATTGGTCCTGGAGAAGAAGCATCGGTTATTAATAAAGGAACAAATGAAAATGCCAAACTTGAATTTGCCATCCCTATGGGACCAACAGGGCCAGCAGGTGTAGAGGGACCTTTTGGTGAAATAGGACCGACTGGACCAACAGGACCAACAGGAAGTACGGGGCCTATGGGACCTAGCCAAACAATACTTTTAGGTGGTGTAACAACAGTTGATGAAAATACGGATGCTTTTATTCATGATGTACAAGAAGGAGATTCTCACATATTAGAATTTGCCATACCTAGAGGGGAACAAGGAATACAAGGGCCAACGGGACCAACTGGTCCTGCTGGAACAAGCATTACAATTCTTGGATATTATCCTGATTTAGATGCTTTAAATAAGGCACATCCTAATGGAACAATTGGCGATGGTTACTTAGTAGGAGATAATTTATATGTTTGGAGTGATAATGAGAAATCTTGGAATGATGTAGGTGTGATACGTGGTCCACAAGGAATTCAAGGATTACAAGGAGAACAAGGTCCTATAGGGCCTCAAGGCGTTCCTGGAATACAAGGAGTTCAAGGACCTATAGGGCCTACTGGACCAACAGGACCCACTGGACCTGAAAAAATAAGTGCTGCTTATATTGTTTCTTTTAATGAATCCTATCCTAAAGATGGTTTGCCTGTTTTACCAAACGCCAGTCTTCCATTAAATCGAAAAGAAATTGACACAAATTCTACAGTTACTTTAGAAGGAAATACTATTAAATTTAACAGAGTTGGTTATTACCATATTTCATTCACCGTTAATGGCTATGCTCCTTGTGTTGATCCTTTTGATGAAACTACGGATTTTATCTCTGTTGGTTTTCGTAAAGTAGGAACAGACAATGTCTATGTTGGTGTAAGTAAGTGGATTTATAATGAGGAGCAAGAGCATATTTCTGCAACTGGAATTGTTTCTATAAATGATACGAATGCCTCTTATGAATTGGCAAATTTAAATATGTACCCCCTTTATTTGATTACTCCTTTTATAAATGATATTAATACAAATTCTTATTTTGCTAATTCAACTGTAACTCTTTTTATAGAATATTTAGGATCTTAACGATTATTTTTCATAAAAATGCAGTCTTAGGGCTGTATTTTTATTTGAAAAGAAACAAATAAAAAAATAATTTATAAAATTTAAGACACAAATAGTATAAATTTACATACATTTTAAGGGTAGGCTTATTTGCTTGCAATTTATATAACAATGATATAAAATGTTAATGGTTTCTAGAAAATTAAAACAATTCTGTAGGAATTTTTGAATCATAAATAAAAAAATAGGATACTCGTGCAAAAAATTTGTACTTAGAAAGGATATAAAGATGAAAAAATTATTTAAAAATTTTACCAAACAAGATTTTTTATATATTTGTATTTGTATTTTATTAATTGTTTTTCAAGTTTGGTTAGAATTAAAAATGCCAGATTATATGAGTGCTATTACCCGTTTAGTGGAAACAGAAGGTAGTTCAATCAAAGATATTTTGGTTAATGGCGGTTTTATGATTTTATGTGCCTTTGGTAGTTTAATATCCGCCGTTGTTGTTGGTTATTTTGCTTCCCATTTGGCTTCTAATTTTTCGAAAACATTGCGCAATAAAATATTTACCAAAGTTTTTCGTTTTAGTGCTAAAGAGATTAAAGAATTTTCAACAAGTAGTTTAATTACTAGAACTACAAACGACATCACACAAGTAGAAATGCTTATTTCCATGGGATTACAAATGATTGTCAAAGCACCTATTATGGCAGTTTGGGCTATCTTTAAAATTTTAAATAAAGGTTTAGAATGGAGCATTTTAACAGGCATTTGTGTTCTAATATTGCTCACTACTATTGGACTTTTAATGCTTATTGTTATGCCGAGATTTGCTCGTGTTCAAAAATTAATTGATAAGTTGAACGGTGTTACCCGCGAAAATCTATCAGGGATTCGTGTAATACGCGCTTTTAATGCGGAAGATTTTCAAAAAAATCGTTTTGAACAAACAAATAATGATTTAACCAAAATGCAATTATTTAATCAAAGATGTTTTTCTATTATGCAACCTATAATGATGCTTATCATGAATGGATTAACTTTAGGAATTTATCTTATAGGAGCTTATTTAATTGAAAATGCGATTATTAGTACTAAAATCACTTTATTTAGCAATATGGTAGTATTTTCAAGTTATGGAATGCAAGTCATATCTTCCTTTTTAATGCTTGCTATGATTTTTATGATGGCACCAAGAGCTAGTATTTCTGCAAATCGTATTAATGAAGTATTAGAAAAGAAAGAATCTATCAAAGAAGGCAAGTTTAATGGACATACAAAAGAAACAGGTACCGTTGAATTTAAAGATGTTTCTTTTAAATACCCTGATGCAGATGAATACTTACTGAAAAACATTTCTTTTAAAGTGAATAAAGGAGAAACGATTGCTTTTATAGGAAGCACAGGAAGTGGAAAATCAACTTTAATTAATTTAGTACCAAGATTTTATGATGTCACAGAAGGAGAAGTATTCGTTGATGGAGTAAATGTTAAAGAATATCAAGAGGAAGCACTGAATAATAAACTGGGTTATGTTTCACAAAGAGCTGTTTTATTTACGGGAAGTGTTTATGATAATGTTAGCTATGGAGATAATGGTAAACAAAAATCAACTTTAGAAAAAGTAAAAAAAGCGTTATATGTAGCTCAAGGAACAGAATTTGTTGAAAAAATGGAGGGAAGCTATAATGCTCACATTGCAAGAGGAGGTACAAATATATCAGGAGGTCAAAAACAAAGGTTATCAATATCTAGAGCTATAGCTAGAGATCCAGAAATTTATATTTTCGATGATGCCTTCTCAGCTCTTGATTATAAAACGGACGCTATTTTACGACGAGAATTAAAGAAATATACAAAAGACGCAACTATTTTAATTGTTGCACAAAGAATAGGTACAATTTTAAATGCAGATAAAATTGTTGTTTTAGATAACGGAAAAGTTGTGGGTATTGGAACTCATAAAGAATTATTAAAAAATTGTAAAGTATATAAAGAAATTGCTTTATCTCAACTTTCAAAGGAGGAATTAGAACATGCCTAGGCCAAGAAGAAATATGCCCAATGAAAAATCAAAAGATTTTTTTGGCTCACTTAAAAGATTAATTCTAAATTTAAAACCTTGGAAAATTTTATTAACAATTTCCATTATTCTTGCTATTTTTAGTGCCGTTGTTGCCTTAGTAACACCTGATTTATTATCCAATTTAACAGATAAAATTACCATAGGAATATCTCCTAAAAATGAAAAATTAAAAGAGATTTACAGTGATATTACTAACCACTTTACTTTAGAAAGTATAGCGTCTAAAATGGATAAAATCATACTTTCCGATACTATTAGTAATGAAGATAAAATAAATTTCCAACAAATTCTTCTTGAAATGAAAACTATCGAAAATAAAGAAGAGATACTTTCTATCTTACCAAAAATACCAGATTCAATTTTAACAAATTTGTTTGAAGAATTAGAAATTGATTCAACGAAAATAACCGTTGAGGATCAAATTGCATTATTTCATCTTTTAAAAGATATTGATTCTAAAAATGTTTTAGAAAAAATGGATAAGTTACCAGATTCCATTTATAATTTAGTAAAACCCTCTATAGACTTAAATCAAGTACGAAATTTAGCAATATTTATTGGTATGTTGTATTTAATAAGTGCAATTTGCCATTATATTGAAAATTTTTCCATGACGACTATTTCGAATAAATTTGCAAAAAGTTTAAGAACCAGTATTAGTAATAAAATTAATGTTTTACCTTTAAAATATTTTGATTCCCACGAAACGGGAGACGTTTTATCAAGAGTTACAAATGATGTAGATATGATTGCTCAAAATTTAAATAATAGTTTAGCAACACTCGTTACATCCATCACTTTGTTTTTAGGATCTATTTTTATGATGTTTACAACAAATGGATTATTAGCAATTACAGCAATTTTTTCTAGTTTAATTGGTTTCGTTTTTATGAGTGTTATTTTAGGAAAAAGTCAAAAATACTTTATAAGACGACAAGAAGAATTAGGAAATATGAATGGTTACATTGAAGAAATGTATTCAGGGCATAACATTGTCAAAGTATATAATGGTAAAAATGAAGCTATTCAAAAATTTGAAGAGCTAAATAAAAAACTATTTGAAGCAAATTGTAAAAGTGCATTTTTATCGGGGTTAATGATGCCTATTATGAATTTTGTTGGAAATTTAGGATACGTTGCAGTATGTTTAGTTGGTGCTTTACTTGTCCAAAAGAACGTAATAACATTTGGCGTTATTATAGCCTTTATTATTTATGTACGTTTATTCACCAATCCTCTTACCCAAATTGCTCAAGCAATGACTTCTTTACAATCCACAGCTGCTGCGGGCGAAAGAGTTTTTGAATTCTTAGACGAAAGTGAAATGACAAATGAAAGTCATTTAAAGAATATTTTAAATAAGGAAGAAGTAAAGGGTAATATTGAATTTAAAAATGTACGTTTTGGATACGATAAAGATAGAACGATAATTAAAGATTTTAGTGTTAAAGTAAAGCCTGGAGAGAAAATCGCAATTGTGGGTCCTACTGGAGCAGGAAAAACGACCATGGTGAATTTACTTATGAAGTTTTATGAAATAAGCGAGGGAGATATATTAATAGATAATGTTTCGATTAAAGAATTAACACGAGAAAACATCCATGAACTATTTTGTATGGTCTTACAAGATACATGGCTATTTGATGGTACTGTTAAAGAAAATATTCGCTTTAATCAAAAAAATATTGATGATGAAGAAATTTGGAATGCTTGTAAGGTAGTGGGAATCGATCATTTTATTAAAACACTTCCAGGTGGATTAAATGCAATGATTGGTGATAATGATACAGTAAGTAGTGGTCAAAAACAATTATTTACCATTGTTAGAGGAATGCTTAAGCATGCACCCTTTCTAATACTTGATGAAGCTACAAGTAATGTAGATACAAGAACAGAAGAATTAGTAGCGAAAGCTATGGATACCTTAACCAAAGGAAAAACATCCTTTATTATTGCCCATCGTTTAAGCACCATTAAAAATGCTGATTTAATTTTGGTTATGAATGAAGGAAATATCATTGAAACAGGTACACATGAGGAATTAATGCAACAAAAAGGTTTCTATGAAAAATTATATAATAGTCAATTTGAAAAAATGATTTAAAAAAATGTTATTGAATTTGAACTTCAGTAACATTTTTTATTTTAAAACTTGTTGCAACACCATCTCCCATATTAGGATGTTTACATGAATAAATTAAATCGGTTAGATAAAGTGTTGATAATAGAATGCATAAAAGAGTCGTAACTTTTTTAGGTATTTTCATAAATAAACTATCTAAGAAGGGAGCAAGATAATAGATAAAAAGAATACCAGCAATGCCAAAGGCAAGTAAACCTTCTAAGCATATTCGACCATGTAAATTTAGAAAAAAGCCATCATAATCCCACCATCTTGCATGTTTAAAAGTTTCTAAGTACCAAGCAGTTCCATATTCAAGTGTTCCACAAAGAAGTATAACCAATATAAACGTTAAAACAGGTTGTTTTCGAAAACGCTTTAATAAAAGTAAAATTAGCAATAAACCCCAACCATAAATATGTAGCCAAGGGCCATGAAGAGTTCCTCGATTAGCAAAAAAACCGTACTGAAATAAATTTAAACAGACTTCCCAAATCCAACCGATAATCGATGCTGAAAAAAACATGAGAATAAGAGAAGAGAGACTATAATTTTTATCATAATTTGTATGTAGCCACATTTTTACATTTTTTTCTTTGTAAATAAAATGTTCGTTTGGATAATGGTCATTCACATTTAATAATTCTTGATCGCATAAAAAATGAGTATTCATTATCTTTTTGGTAATACCTTCTTCACGAATTTTAAAATAATAATTGGCTAGGCAACATTCTTTGTAAGGTCTTACATAAAGTACCCCCAAAAAATGCAAAGTGCAAATATCTAAAATTGTCCAAAAAAGAAAAGATATATCAAACTTAAAAAGTTCCCATTTATGTCCTTTCATTAAAGAAACTGATAATTTAAGAGCATCTTTTCCTTTAATTCCAGGATTTTCTGCTAAGATATACGGCACCAAAAGAAAAGCATAATGAATAATAAAACCTCCAACAATGGTTAAATATGAAAGCCATTCTAGAATCGTTTTATAAAACATAGTTAGACTAATATTTTTTAGTTTTTTGATACGATAGGGAAGAAATATTCTTGTAAAAGTAGTTTTCTTATGATTTTGGTTTTCTAAGAAAAACCTTTTTTCTCCAACAATTAGCACATTTCGAATGAAAAACCAGTATAGAAAAGAAAGTATAGCACCTAAAAGAATAATCATACTTTGCCAAATATGTTCATGAAATAAAAGTTGATTTAAAGAATTTAAAATTCCAAAAATAAAACTTCCTGAAAGAGTAATATTATTAAAAATATTTGCAAGTATTCCTCTTGTTGGTTTGTAAGAGTTAAAAGAAAAATGTCCTATTCTTTCTATCGTTTCTTTTAAAATATCCGCATTAAAAGAAGAATGAAAGGGAGTAGATATTGATAAAGAAGGTATTGTAATACGGCTTTTAAAAATATGAAGTGTACCTAAAATAACCATAATAAAAAAAGATACTGCTATAATGCGATAATAGTTTTTCTTTAAAACTTGTCTTGCTTCTTTTTTAACATTTTTTCTATTCTTCATAAGAACCACACATTCCTTTCACTTTGTTCAAGGCACACATAGTTATGAAAACTTGAACAAAATTTATTTTAT
>CANRBV010000040.1 GCA_947628965.1 uncultured Bacilli bacterium
TCATTTACCCCCTTTTCTTCATTCCATTCTTTCTCACTTGACCCTGTTGCTACATACTCTAAATCATAATTAAAATCTTCTAATTCTGCTAGTTCCCTATTTTGCGAATTGGTGTAATTTTTTGCTGCTATTTGTGCTGTTGTAAATATTCCTCTTTCCCCTAATGTTAAATTAATTGTTACTGCCGCTAGTATTAATAGCACTATTATTGTTATTACTAGCGCTATTAGCGTTATTCCTTTGTTTTCCCTTTTTTGGTTTTTTTCCATTTTCTTTCGTTCCTCCTCTTTCCTCTTTTGTTCCATTTTATATTTGGCTTATTTCCTTTTCAATAGTTTGGAGGACTATCACTTATCACTTATCTACATAATAATTTACTTTATTGTAAACACCTACTAAAAAAGTAACCACTTTGGTAGTTTTTATTTTACCTCTTTTGGTTACTTTTATATATTAATTTTTATTTCTATCAAAGTCCTAATCGTACACAAGCACCGGGCGAAAACTGGCGTAGTTATAGCTGTAACCTCCACCGACATCGAATGCGAATACACCGGCAGAAGTCCCCGCCGACCAGTTTCCGCCGCGCAACGAGAACGGATTGAGCTTGTCTACGAAGTAGGAGCGGTCGCTTTTCCAACTGTCAATGTAAGAATTTCCATTTGTAGATGTTTCCCATATTGCCTCTCCTTTTCTTTTTTTATTCGTGTCCTCATCATAATTTGTTGCAGCAACTTTTCCATCGCCGTTATGCGCATATATACTTTTATACTTTCCATTCGCCTCATCTACTAATTTTCTACCATGAGTAGAAACATTGCCTGTCCCTGTATCGACATATCCCGCTGTCCATTCCCATGCTCCTCCTACCATATCATATACTCCACTTGTATTTCCTGTTGTACTTGCTTTTTGTCCTTGGCTTGAATACCATATTCCTGCTGGTCCGCTTGAACTACCAGGATTGATATATTCTTCTAAATTTTCAATTTTTTGAGTTGCAGAAGAAACTCCGCTTGCTCCGTATCCTGTTACTGCCCATATTGTTTCTGAACCTTCAGCGCTTATATTGTTTATTGTTATCTCTGTTGCATCTCCTCTTCCATAATCACTATATGATAAATATGCCACTGCTCCCCATTCACTATTCTTTATCAAATGACTATCTACATTACTTAATTGGTATGGATTATTTTCTGCATCTTTGTCACCAATTTTTCTGCACAACTCGTATGCATCACTTATTCCTATTCGATTCATACTTGGTCTACATGGTTGGAATGTTGGCCATTTTACTTTTGTACTTTTCTCTGTTCTTTCTCCATAATAGTAAATTTCTTCTTTGTACGTCTTATTTCCGTCCCATGTCGTAATTGTACTATATTTCACTGGCGAATCTTTCGCTTCATTAGTTGAATTTTGAGGTTCTCCTACATATCCTGCCTCAAACTTTGCTATCCAAAATCCTGGTATCTCTTTATCCCATCCTCCATTTGCATAATTAGAACCGGCTTTCATCTGTGAATGCTGGATGTACTATATAGTCACTATCTGTTATAGTATCGGCTGTTGCTCTTTTTATTGTTATCCCGTCTCCACTTCCATCAACAGGCTCATCTGTCGTTCCTTTTAAAAATACTATTTCTATGGTTCCTCCTTTGGATTTATCTCCTTCAGTTGTATAACTTATTTTATACGCAAACCTCGGTATCCATACCCACATACTTCCATCTGCTGTTTTCGCATTTGCCCATTTCTTATCGGTTGTATTATAACTATACCAATCTTCTTTTTGTATTTGTTCGTCTGTTACATCTTTAATATTACCTTCTCCATCTATTGTTACTGGCGTTAGTCCTGTATGCGATAATTTCGGCATATTTACTTTATTTTTTGCACTATATTTTCCATTTAATACTACCTTTCCATTTAGTTCTTCCAATGTGTCTTCTATTGTATAATCTAATACTCCTAATTCTTTTTGTTCTCTGTCTTGCGCTTGTATGTAATTTCTTGCTGCTATTTGTGCTGTTGTAAATATTCCTCTTTCTCCTATTGTTAAATTAATTGTTACTCCGGGCTAGTATTAATAGCACTATTATTGTTATTACTAGCGCTATTAACGTTATACCTTCATTTTCCCTTTTTTTGTTTTCTTTCATTTTCTTTCGTTCCTCCTCTTTTCTCTTTTGTTCCATTTTATATTTGGCTTATTTCCTTTTCAAGAGTTTGGAGGACTATCGCTTATCACTTATCTACATAATAATTTGCTTTATGATAAGCATTAAAAAAAGCAACCATTATCGGTAGTTTTCATTGTACCTCTTTTGATATTTCCATGCACATTTCATATTTTCATCCACTCCTTTATTAAATTTTTTTATTAATTCATCTCTAATATTTTTGGAAAAAGATTTATCAAAAACACAAAAAATAACCAACTATTATTTTCATTCGCAACACTTCTTGATAGTGCCTAAATAACTATACATCATATTATACATCACCCTTGTAGTATGAATCTAACGAATTCTAACCGTTATTCAACATGATTAAAGACAAGAACTATTCATCTTTCATAACTAGCACCGGTCTAAAACCAGTATTATATAAAGCACTCCCGTCTGCTATATCTTGTGCAAAAACACCGGCTATTTTTCTCAGAGTTAAACCATCCTCCTCTACAAATGAATGGTTTATCAGAATTAAGTTTTTTGCGCAAGTCCCAGTTCCAGCTTCCAACATTGTATTTAGTCTCCATTGGCATTTCATATATAGCATCCCCCTTAGGTTCCTGTCCATTTGGATCAGTCAAATTCCAGTCTAAAGAATAACCTGTCTTATATTTTGAATTAGAATCTTCGTCAAGTAACACTCCTCCAAACAATTTATTGCCATTCCCAGGCACAAATGCTGATGTATATTCCTTTACTCCCCCACTCATATCGTATATTCCTGTCATATTCCTTGTGGTGCTCGCTTTTCTGCCTTGATCGTCAGACCAGTTGCCAGTAGTACCATCTAATGCTTCAATCGCCTTTATTTCATTATTAATAGCCTCTTCCGATGTATAGCCACCATATCCAGTCATCCCCATTACTCGGTCTATACCAGCTGCATTCACGTTATTTATAACCATTTCTTGCCTATTCGTTCCATATTTACTCCACGATAGATACGCAGCTGCTCCCCATTCGCTATTTTTTGTTAAATGGCTATCTACTTTACTTGTAAACCCATATGGATTTCCATCGTCTACTAAATGTCTACATAATTTATAGGCATCCCCTATTGATATATAATTAAAACTTGGTCTATTGGGTTTAAATATTGGATATTTTATTGCTGTATCATTCTTATTAATTTTACCATAAAAATTATCGTCGTGTGTTCCATTGACAGTAGAATCGGCATCATTGGATGTATACTTTAAAGTTGAATCTGTTGCGTCTGTACCATCCTGCTTTCCCGCAAAACCTGCCTCAAACTTTCCCATCCAAAATCCGGGTATTTCTGTATCCCATCCTCCATTCTCATAATTTGTTTTACTTTCATTTGTGAATGCTGGATGTACTATATAGACCTTTTCTCCATCTATTTCTCCTTTATTATCAAACTTCATATTTTTTACATCTTGTGCTCTTTTTATTATTACATTTTCACTTTCATCTGCTGGCTGGTCCGTTGTTCCTTTTAAAAATACTATATCTATCGTTCCTGCTTTTGCTTTGTCGTCTCCTTCGGCATACGTTATATTATACGCAAATCTTGGTATCCATACCCACATACTTCCATCTGCACTAATTGCATTTGCCCATTGTTTGTTAATTTCATCATAGCTATACCAGCTCTCATTTTGTATTTCTTCAGCATTTACATTTTGTACCACATCATTACCATCTCCACTAGCTAATTTTACTACTGCTACAGCATTTATATCATTAAATTTTACTGGTGTTAATCCTGTATGTGATAAATTTGGTCTATTTACTTTTTTAGCTTCACTATAGCTTCCATTTAATACTGTTTGTCCATTTATTTCTGCTATTGTATCATCTAGTGTGTATTCAAAATTTTCTATTCCAGCAAGTTCTTTATTTTGTGCCCCTGTGTAATTTCTTGCTGCTATTTGTGCTGTTGTAAATATTCCTCTTTCTCCTATTGTTAAATTAATTGTTACTCCGGGCTAGTATTAATAGCACTATTATTGTTATTACTAGCGCTATTAACGTTATACCTTCATTTTCCCTTTTTTTGTTTTCTTTCATTTTCTTTCGTTCCTCCTCTTTTCTCTTTTGTTCCATTTTATATTTGGCTTATTTCCTTTTCAAGAGTTTGGAGGACTATCGCTTATCACTTATCTACATAATAATTTGCTTTATTGTAAACACTTACTAAAAAAGTAACCATCATTGGTACTTTTATTCTACCTCTTTTGGTTACTCTTATATATTCATTTTTTATTTGTTCAAAGTGCTACTCGCACACAAGCACCGGGCGGAAACCGATGTAGTAACTGCAGTACCCGGCACTGCGATAGAACGCAAATACACCGGCACCAGATTCACTGCCACAACCGCCCCCGCGTACCGTGAACGGATCGTAAGAGCGCACGAAGTCGTAGTAGTCTTTATTCCAACCTGTAGAAACAGTTCCAGTAGTTGATGTTTCCCATATCGCCTCTCCTTTTCTTTTCCTATTTGCATCCTCATTATAATTTGCTGTATCCGTTCCTCCATCACCGTTATGTACATATATACTTTTATATTTTCCATTTGCCTCACTTCTTAATTTACTTCCATAAGTAGAAACATTTCCACTACCTATATCTACATATCCTGCTGTCCATTCCCATGCTCCTCCTACCATATCATATACTCCACTTGTATTTCCTGTTGTACTTGCTTTTTGTCCTTGGCTTGAATACCATATTCCTGCTGGTCCGCTTGAACTACCAGGATTGATATATTCTTCTAAATTGTCAATTTTCTGAGTTGCAGCTGAAACTGTGTCTGCTGCGTATCCAGTTACTGCCCATATTGTTTTTGAACCACTAGCGTTTATATTGTTTATTGTTATCTCTGTTGTATTTCCTCTTCCATAATCACTATATGATAAATACGCTACTGCTCCCCATTCACTATTTTTTATCATATGACTATCTACATTTGCTAAATTGTATGGATTATTGTCTGCATTTCCATTACCAATTTGTCTGCATAAATCGTACGCATCACCTATTCCTATACGATTCATACTCGGTCTACAACCTTGAAATGTTGGCCATTTTATCGCTGTAGAACCTGTACGGTTTATTTCTTCGTAATACCAAGTTTGATCGCTCTTTGAAGATACTCCATCCCATGTGTATATTGTACTAAATTTCACTGGTGAATCTTTTGCTTTGCCTCCTGTATTTTTGCTGTCTCCAACATATCCCGCCTCGAACTTCGCCATCCAAAATCCTGGTATTTCTCTATCCCATCCTCCATTTGCATATCCATTTCCACTTTCATTTGTAAATGCTGGATGTACTATATATACATTTTCGTCCTCACTATCTCCTACTTCACTTGCTCTTTTTATTACTATATCATTAGTTTCGTTCCCTTCAGATGTCTTACTCGCTGGATTATCTGTTGTTCCCTTTAAGAATACTATATCTATTGTTCCTCCTTTGGATTTATCTTCGTCTTCTGTATAATCTATCTTATACGCAAACCTTGGTATCCATACCCAATAGCTATCATATTCTGGCGATGTACCTTTCGATTTCGCATTAGCCCATGTTTTTGCAGTTACTCCATTATCAGTTTCTGTTTTATAATTATACCACGAAGTCTTGTTATCAGTTATTTCTGTTATGGTTCCTTCTCCGTCTTTTATTGCTACAGGCTGTAGTCCTGTTCCTTTTATTTGTGGCTCATTTACCCCCTTTTCTTCATTCCATTCTTTCTCACTTGACCCTGTTGCTACATACTCTAAATCATAATTAAAATCTTCTAAATTCGCTAGTTCCCTATTTTGCGAATTGGTGTAATTTCTTGCTGCTATTTGCGCTGTTGTAAATATGCCTCTTTCTCCTATTGTTAAATTAATTGTTACCCCGTGCTAGTATTAATAGCACTATTATTGTTATTACTAGCGCTATTAATGTTATTCCTTTGTTTTTCCTTTTTTTGTTTTTTTCCATTTTCTTTTGTTCCTCCCTCTTTTCTCTTTTGCTCCATTTTATATTTAGCTTATTTCCTTTTCAAGAGTTTAGAGGAGTATCGCTTATCATTTATCTACATAAAAAGTAAGTAGCTACTCTATTGTTCACTACTTACTTTTATGTCTGTTTTTTACAATTTCAAAATTTTCTCTTTACTTAATTTTGTTGTTTTTGCAATAATATCTATGTCTATACCTTCCTTTTTCATTTCTTTTGCTATCTCCATTTTTTCCTCTGCTTTACCTTCTTCTCTTCCCTTTACTCTGCCTTCTGCTCTGCCTAATTTTCTCCCTTTTTTTTCTCCTTTTTTTTCGCCTTTGCTAAATGCGTATGCTTTTACGTCTGCTTCGTCTCTTTCCCATTTTTCATGGTAATAGTTTATTTCCCTTATTGCTTCGTCTGATAGTATTTCTTCTACTTCTTTATCTGCTTCTTCTATTATCTTACTTTTTTCCTTTGCCATTTCTATTAACCCCCCATCTTGCGAATCTATTAATGCTAACCAACATTCTAGCTTGTTCGCTAGTTCTGGTTTGCTTTTTCTGAATTTTGGTAGTTCTATGAAGTGATATGTTATTTCGTTTATTACTTCGTAGTCTCTATGTTTTTCTGCTACTGTTACTGTTTTTGTATGATATTCTGGTACTTCTAGCAAATTGTATCCTAGTATGTTTATTAGTATTACTGGTTTTATTTCTTCATATTCTTCCCCTATTTTTAATTGTTCTGACATTAATCTACTTCCATAATACGTTGATCTTTTTTTCATATTGTGTTCATCTTCTATTTGTAATTCTATGTTTACTATTTTTTCATCATTTATTGTCGCTTTTATATCTATTCGACCTACTTTTTCATCTTTTACTATTTGCTGTAATGTTACTTCTTGTAATACTTCTACTTTTTCTATTTTTGTGTTTAATACTGATTCTAAAAAGTCAATTAAAAATTTCTCATTTCCTTTTTTTCCAAAAAATATTTTGAATATTACGTCATTTTTTAAGTTCATCTGTTTCCTCCTTTTAGTATATCATATTAAATTTTTTTATACAACAAATTTGACAATTTTTTTGCCGTACGTTTTTTAATATGTGTACTTCTTTTTGCTAGAATTCAAAAAGTCTTTGCTTTTTAGTCCTCCTTTCTGCCTATTTTTTTATTTTGTTTTTCTCTTCTTTCTTTTTTGGATTTCCTTTTGTGGATTATAAATATTTTGATATGAATATTTATTTTTTGAAAGTTTGAATTTTTTTTGATTTTTTTTAATAAATTTTTATAATAAAACTTTTTGAATCAACAAAAACTTGTTTTATTATAATCTATATTTTTATTTTTGTAAAGTGTCTTTTATTTTTTTCATTAAGGCATATGAAAGAAATGTGATAATGTCTTAAGTAAAGAAATGAGAAAATGTCCCAATAAAAAAATATTTGTTCTCTTAAAT
>CANRBV010000041.1 GCA_947628965.1 uncultured Bacilli bacterium
ACTGGACCAACTGGGCCAACTGGACCAACTGGAGAAACGGGTCCTGCCCCTACTCTAGAAATTGGTGAGGTTGAAACTGGAGAACCTGATACACCAGCTAACGTTACAATTGAAGGAAGTGAAGGAAATTATACACTTAATTTTACACTTCCTCAAGGACCTACAGGACCAGAAGCAGTTGGTTTATCCGCATTTGGAGGTTTAGAAAACACAACCCAATCTCTTAATTTAACGCAAAATACACCAACAACTTTAACCTTTGATACAGAATTACCTAGCGAAGGCGCTACCCCTAGTACAGCAGAAAATAATATTACAATTAATGAAGCAGGTATTTATGAAATCTCTTATACAACAACAATAAATAATTTAACAACTGGTGGTAATGTTACTGTAGAAGTTACTCAAAACGGCGCTCCTCTAGAGAATAGTTCTATTCAACAAAATGTTGGTACATCTACTTCTGTTACTTTCAATAAAACTTTACTAGCTAACTTAAATGCAAGCGATACTCTTCAACTTACTGTTGAAACGGATGCAGTAACAGACGACGGAGATGCAACTAATTCTTCATTAATTATTAAAAAGTTAAATTAGTAGAAAGACATTAGCAAGTTCTAATGTCTTTTTTCATAAAAATATTTCTTTTGTTCATACTAATAATGGTGAAAATTATGACAAATCAACAATATAACAAAAATCTTTTTTCTTTTATAGAAAAAGCAACTTGTGCTTTTACAGGAATTCAAGAAATAAAAAGAATGTTATTAGAAAAGGAATATAAAGAACTTGAAGAAAAAGCCGATTGGAATTTAGAACATGGAAAGAAATATTTTATTACTAGAAATGATTCCTCTTTAATTGCTTTTACTACTGGTACAAACGATTCTTTTAATATTACTTGTACTCATATTGATACTCCTGCTTTTTTGATTAAACCCAAAAATGTTATTTATGAAAAAAATTATTTAAAAGTAAATGTTATGCCTTATGGAGGACTTTTAAATTACGGTTGGTTAGATGAAGGTTTATCAATTGCAGGACGAGTGATCTATAAAAAGAAAAATACTTTTTATAAAGAAATTATTGATTATCAAAAACCGCTTCTTTGTATTCCTAGCGTTGCTATTCATCAAAATGCTAATGCAAATACTAATTTAAATTTGAATGATCAAGTTGATATGATTCCAATTTTATCTTTAAAGAAAAAGGAAAACCCTATAAAAGATTTAATTAAAAAAGAATTAAATTTAAAAGAGGAAAAAATATGTGATTATGATTTATTTATATACGCAAGTAGTAAACCTACTTATTTTGGTTTAAATAACGAAATGATTTTATCTCCAAGAATAGATGATTTAACTTGTACATTTGGAGCACTTAAAAGTTTTATTGATGCCAAAAAAAATAATAATGTTAATATTTTTTGTACTTTTAATAGTGAAGAAATTGGTTCTTTAACTAAAGAAGGTGCTGATTCTTCTTTCTTAATGGATACTTTAAAACGTATCTGTGCTGATTTGAAATTAGAAATTTCAAAAATAATTAGTAATTCAACTATATTAAGTGCTGATAATACCCATGCTACCCATCCAAATCATCCTAATAATAGTGATATTAATAATGAAGCTCTATTAAATAAAGGAATTGTAATTTCTCGGGATAATACTTCTACCACCGATAGTGTTTCTTCTTCTTTATTTAAAGAAATATGCAACAAAGCAAAAGTTCCCTATCAAGAATATGTTACTAAAAATGATTTAACGAGTGGAAGTACACTTTCAGGAATTAATTTAAGACATGTAAGCATTGATTCCATTGACTTAGGACTAGGTGAACTTGCTATGCATGGAGCTAAAGAAATTATTGGAAGTAAAGATTCATACTATTTATACAAGGCTTTTAAAAAATTTTATGAAACGAAAATAATAAAAGAAAAGGATAGAATTCTACTTAAATAGCTTCGTATTTTCAAAATAAAAAGAAGATTTTTGTTATCTTCTTATTTTTTATCATCAATGTTTTTATCATATTCAATATCCGATATTTCATAATGTTGGTTATTACCTATAAAACTTAAAATCTTAGTAGCTATCCATCCAACTAATGCAAGAACAAAGAAATAAATAAAACCAAAAATTGTAAATGTAGGAGCTGAATCCGTAATAAGTCCAATAATGGATGCACCTGCACTCATACTAGTAACAATTGTTAAACTATCAATTGATTTATTTGTAACATCGCTTTTTAAACCAGCAAATAATTTTTGAGCAGATGCAACATAAGTTTGGGTCATATCCCATAAGTATTTAATATAATCTAACGTATCACGCAACGTTTCAAAACGATAACCTGAAATAGCTAGGAATTCTGTTAATTCTTTATCATTTCTAGCAATTTTTTCACGTGTAGCAATATAAGTACCCATTTGGTTAATTCGGCCATCAATTAAGTTAATTGTTTTAGAATAGCCTTCCAATTTGCTATTAAATTTAACAATGTCTGCTCCCTTAATATGAGCGTTTTCTTTAACTTTATCAATTTTTTCCCAAATAATACGGTGAAGATTTAAGTAACGATGCATTTGTCCTTTAAATTCACGAATAAAAATTTGTTCTTCAATATATTTTTCTATTTTATCTAGCGATTGTTTTTTATTATTTATAAAATAATATTTATCTCCCCTTACTACATCATAGCGATCGTTATTAAATTCAAAATATTTTTGTTTTTCCGTTCTAGAAAGTAAATCAGCAATGTTTTCTTTTGTTGCTTTATCAATCACAATAAAGTATGGGTAAACGGTTTCAATATGAGCAAGTTCTTTAGGTACAGGAGCTCCTAAACTAAACAAATAACTAAAAGCAGGAGAAAGTTTATTTTCATAATAATCTGTAACTTTTTCTAAATCGGCAAATAAAGTATCTTCGCTAACATTATGATTATTTAAACATATTAAACCATCTTCATAAATTTTAATTGATATATCATAAGCTGTAGTAAATTCAATATATTCTTCTCCATCTACTCCATAATCAATTTTACCAATAGCTAATTCTTTGCGAAAATTTAATAATTTTTCGGGATCTAATTCTAATTTTGTTTTTGCTTCTCTTAAAAAATCATAGATTTCCGTTAATTGTAACATGGTTCTTTGAAACCAACCACCTATATAAACATTTGTTATTTTCATATTTACTAAACTCCTTTTAAATATCTATACTAAAGAATGTAGAATCATCTGGGACAAACCCAAACTTTTTATAACAAGTATGAGCAGGGATACGGAAATTTCTACTCCATAATTTCATTGCTGTACAATTATGATTCTTACATACACTTCGTACCACTTCTAACATTTTAGTAGCAATATGGTGCTTACGATATTCTGGTTTTACACAGACATGGTTTAATATTGCAAAAGTGTTCATCTCTTTAAAAATTGTCGGTACAACAGCAATTCTTGCATGAGCAATAATTTTGCCATTTAATTCTCCTACTATATAAATTTGATTACGATCATTATATTCTTGAAAAAGTTCTATAGCTTCTTCATACTTGGTTTCTTCTTCAAAACATTCATTGCATAAATCAACAATGCCTCGAATATCAGAAACTGTAGCGATTTTAAATTTGACATCCATTTCGTATTACACCTCTACTATCTTAAGTTTAATATTTTAATTATGATAGTGTCAATTAAAGATAAACCTTTTTTGTAAAATAATGTAAAAAAGAATAATCATTTTTTGATTACTCTTTTTCTTACAAGCTCTTCTTTAAAAAGATTTGCACGATTAAAAATTTCTATAATATTTAAAAGGCGATGATAAGCTTTAACATCACTTGCTTTTTTATAGATTAAATTTTCAAAATTATCCCACGCTTTAATAGCTCTAATTTGGCTTTCTACATTATTCATTTTCAAATAAATGTATTTTTGAATCGTTACTATTTCTTGATAAAATAAATCTTTTAATAGTATTTCACGCGTTTCATTGCCAGTACGTTCTAGTTTTACAGATTCAGAATGATTCACGTAACGATTTTGACTTTTTCCAACTTGTTCAACTATTTTTTTAGATTTTTTAACCTTTTTAACGGGCAATTTCTCTACTTTATCAATTTTTAAAATAATAGAATGATTTTCTTTTTCTTTTATTTCAGGAACATAGGAAAAATCTATATTTTCATTTAAAATCTTGCAGTAGATACTTATATCAAAAATATGATTTTTTTTAGTCATCATTCTTTCATATAGTCTATTTATTGTTTTTAATTCTTCGGAAGAAATATTACCATTTTTTTAATGTTCTTAATATAGCGTAAACCTAATGTTCTATTATATTTTTCATAAAAAGCTATTGTTAAAAGCATTTTTTTAAAATTAGACACTTGTGCGGTTTCAATTTCGTTCATCTTTAAATCATCAAAATATAATTTTGTTAAATATAAACTTCGATTAGAAGAGGAATTAATAAAATAGGCATTTATTTCTTTATCAACTGAAGAACTTGGACACGTTTTTTGAAAAAAGGAAGTATTACTTGCCTGTTCTTCTATTATTTCATCATATTTTTTTCTTTTATTAAATCATCTATTTTTTGTTTAATTTTTCCTAAGTTTTCTTCCATACAATTTCCTTTACTAATGGATTATATTATACAAAAAAAATATTTTTTGTAAAGGGTTTACTTTAAATAACTTTCTCCCGTTTTGTAATCAATTTCTATTTTTTCTTGAACATTATAAACAAAAACATGAATAGATAAATCTTTTCCTTTATCTTCTAAGGATGCAGCCTCGATTTCCACTCCATTTGCTATTAAATTATCATTTTCATAAATAGGGGTAACACGATACAAAACATGATTTTTACTTGCTTTAATATACTCTGCTACCTGATTTTCAAAAGGAAGCATTCCTTTTGTATTCATTTGTCTTGTACAGGTAATTAAATTTTTTTCATTAGCATTTTCTCCTGTCAATTGATATCCAATTAAATGGCAACGATTATAAAGGTATTTCCCATCAATAAAATCATATTTCACAGTATGCCAACCGCTTGGTTTAATGTTACCAATACTTTCGCGTTCTTCTTTAGGCATTAAATCAATCCCAATGTTTGCAAAAGCAACACCTGCACGATTTAAAAAATCGAGTTCGCTGTAATATTCAAAAGAAGAAGATGTATAATCATTATCATTAAATTCAGGTTTATTGTCATTTAAAATTACATAATTACTTCCATTATAAGCAGGAATTTCCTCTAAAGAATAGGATGTATACTCTTTTTTATGTTGAAAGTAATATTCATATCCACTTAAACAAACTAAAATAAGTAAAGCTGCAAAAAAATTTTTTATTTTTTTCTTAGACATATTATTTTCCTTTCTATAAATATTTAAAAACATTTCCTAAAGAATCATGAATTACTAAATTAGCGAATGAGTCATATAATGTTCTATCTTTGTTAATTAAAATAAAATATTTTCCCTTAAAATAGTGAATTAAACTACTCGCTGGATAAACTTGAAGACTTGTTCCTGCAACAATAAGTACATCAGCACTTTCTATACTTTGAATTGCCTTAATAAGTATATTACTATCTAAAGCTTCTTCATATAAAACAACATCTGGTTTAATTACTCCTCCACAACTACATTTAGGAATATCTTTATTATTAAAAACATCCGAAGCCTTATAAAATTTATGACAATTCATGCAATAATTTCTTAAAATACTTCCATGCAATTCTAAAACGTTTTGACTTCCTGCTTTAGTATGTAAACCATCTATATTTTGTGTTATAATTGCTTTTAACTTTCCCTCTTTTTCTAATTCAACTAATTTTTGATGTGTAATATTTGGTTTTACTTTTAAAGAATTCATTTTTTCTTTATAAAATTTGTAAAAAGAATCTGGATGAGTAAGAAAAAAAGTATGACTTAAAATTTCTTCTGGAGGATAGTCATATTTTTGATGATACAATCCATCTTTACTTCGAAAATCTGGAATCCCAGATTCAGTAGAAACCCCTGCTCCCCCAAAAAAGACAATATTGTTACTTTCTTTTATAATTTTTTTCAATTCCTTTATTTTCTCGTCCATTATTTTTTTACCTTCTCTATTATTATTTTAGCATTTTTAAAAACATTTTTAAAGAACAGGAAAAATTTTTAAAAAATGCCTTGTATTGCTACAATTGATGTGAAACATTTCTATATAAAAAAAGTAATTCAAGCCGCTTAATTGAGTTAAACGAAAAACAATATACGAAAGAACTTGAATTACATGAATAGTATAAAACAAAACATCAGATATTTACCACATGATTTAAACTTTACGCTGTAAATTTCACTTTTTCACCATAAATCTTTTCTCTCAAGTTTTTATCTTCAAAGATAAAGATATACAAAAGCCACTTTAAATTTACTTTTCTTCTTTAATCTTTTCAATTTCATCCTGAGTTAAACCAGTACACCTTGAAATTAAATTGATATCAAGTTTTTCTTCTAGCATCTTCTTGGCTGTTTCAATTGCCTTTTTCTTTTCACCTTGAATAATCCCTTCATCAACACCCATTTGATACACCCCTGCTTCTTCTAGTTGCTTCTTGTCATAGAATAAATAAGCATCTAATGCTTTTTCATAGTCTTCTACTTTTTTATTTATCTTCTTCATCATTTCACTTCCACCATAAACCTCTTCTCGTAACTTTCTATCTTCACATACAAAGATATATAAAAGCCACTTTAAATCCCTTTCATTCATTTTCTCTATCTCATTATAATCTATTTTGCTTAATAA
>CANRBV010000042.1 GCA_947628965.1 uncultured Bacilli bacterium
AATTTAGAAATTTCGTGTCTTTTTGTAGTGTCTATAATATCATAAAAATTTATTATTGACAATTCTTAGAATGTCATTTATATTATGGTAAGTAAAAATTATTTTTATAATAATTCTTTTTATAATTTAATATTTACTTTATTTCTAACCTATATAATCTTTCTATGGGTGAATCTTCTTTAAAAGTCTTTACCTCCTCAACAAACTCCCAACCAAATTTTTCATATAGTCCTATATGTTTTGTATATAGAAATAATTCTGTTAAATTCGCTTTTTTGGCATTTTCTTTTACTGTATTCATTAAATTTCTACAGACACTTCTTCCTCTAAATTTCTCATCAACATATACATTTATAAGCCAAGGATAAATATCTGGTCTACTATCTAAATCATCGGACATTGATAGTTGATACATTCCTACTTATTACTATCTTCTAATCTTATAATTTCCATATAAACTCCATTTCACAAATTACTACTTTTTATAATAAACATTTTAGCATACTTTTTATTATTCTTTTTAGAATTAAAACATAAATTAAGAGTTTCTTCTAATATCGTATGCTAAGTAATAGAAATAGTATTCTTTTGAACTTTTTCTAATTCTAAATTATACGCTTCAATTATTTTTTGATCATCAGAATTTATATAAGTATCCACAAAGCCATCTTTAAAACCTCTAATAAACCAATTTAAAGTACATATTGTATAGACTTCTTGTCTTTTCGCTAATTCTTTATAATATTGAATTAATTCTTCTTTAGTAGCTGATTTAAATCTAGCATAGCGTAAAGAAATTAGGATTTTTTCAATTTCTCTATATTCTATACTATTAAATGAAGTAAATTCATTTCTTCTATATATTTTATTGTTTTTATCCAAATAAAATTTATTTGGTATAAATAACTTTATATCATTAATTGTTTTTCCATTTTTTAGATCTAATAAACCTTGATAATTATATACCCCATTATAAAAATTATGATTGATATCCAAAATAGGATTAATGATAAAAGGCAAAATATTATGATTATAGATAGCAGTATTATTATTGGATAATCCTATAATCGTTGCAACTATTTCATCATCTTCATCATTAATTTTATCCATTATAAATTTCATTGCCATTTGAACTGCATTGTATAATTCCTTGCTATTTATATCGTCAGATATCCACTTACTCATCTCTATTCCTTGGGCTATTAAAACATTACCATTACGCATTACTAATACCATTCCAAAATCTTTGTATTTATCAGTTGAAATAGAAAGGATACGCATATGTGGATTTGTTAAAAAATTATGAAACAAAATAAAAGCATTTCCATTTAATCTGAAACAATTACCAGCACGATACCCTATTACTAAATTTCTTATGTCATCTAAACATAATAACTCAAAATAGAAATTTCCTATTTGTGGAATATCAGTTTGAATAATAGATGATTTAGTTTTTGATTTTAGTTTCGAATATGCATTCATATTTTTATTAATAATTTCAATTTTATCATCAGTAATACCATATTTATGATAGTATGACGATATCATATCTTCTAAAACATTACCATTTATTTCGGGAGCTTCTAATATTGGAGCTAAATATCTTTCCTTTAATAGAATAGACACTTTAGATTTATTAAATTTAGTTCCTAATTGTTCAATAAAATAGCTTAGGTTATTATAAAAATAATCAAAATGAATCAACAATTCTAAAAAATTTCCTTCGAGCATTAACCTCATAACATTATTACAATCTTTTTTATTACTAAATAAAAATTCATTAAATACAATATTATTTTCAGCATTAATATTTTTTATGTTTAAATTATTAAATAAATAATGAATAATTTCGTAATCTATCAAACCATATTTTCCACATAAAATGTCAATTGAATTATCTAATCCAATTGATTGATACATTTTAATAGAAATTTTTATAAATTCTTCTTCTGTTTTAATACTACTCTTTTTTAGAAGCCATTCAGGTTTATTAGAAAGTATTTTTTTTAATAATAAGTCATCATTTTTAAAATCTACACTTTTTATATGATGCAATATAAATTTAATTTGTTTTATAGGCAATTTAAAATAATCAATTGGATTAATAATATCCTCGATATTTTTGATTTTTTTTTCGTTTTTAAAAAAATCTATTAAATCATAAATATTTCGTTTAAGTAAAACAATAAATAATTCATTATATCTATCAGTATGAATACAATAAAGAAATGTTTTATATAATTCTTCAGGTAAAGATTCCAAATCATAATAATTGTCTAAAAATAATTTTACTAAAGAAGAGTCATCATGTGATGATTCTAGTAATAATTTATATAATCTTAAAGTATCAAATATATTTAGATTTTTTTTACTTAATTTTAAAAAAGATATTTCTTTATTTTTCATCATCAAGACCCCTTATTTGTGAAAAATATACTATCACAAAAAGTTTTTAAATACAAGGAAAAAATTTTTAATCTTAAATGTCATATTTTTTATTTTTTAAATTTATATATTTGTAAATGAAGTAGAACAAAAATTATATAAATATTTATTTAAAAAATGCTTCAAATTATAAATCCATTCACATATTTTATCAAAAATATAATTATTACTATCTTCTAATCTTATAATTTCCATATAAACTTTATTTAATAAATTACTACTTTTTATTATATTATTATTTTGAATAGTTGAAAACATAATTTTATTTCGGAATTTCTAGTCCAAATTATACTTATTCGGGGATATCATTATTTTAATACAGCATCATTTTATAAAATATTTCTTTTATATTTTCACCTGTTGCTAGATATGCATTAATTCCACATTTTTTTGCTCCATCCACATTCTTTTTATTATCATCAAAAAAAACAATATTTTTAGGATCACAATTACATTTTTCTATTACCATTTCATATATTTTATCATATGGTTTTATAAATCCCATTTCATATGATAAAAATCTATAGTCTAAATTTAATAAACTTATCAGTTTCTTATATCTATTATAGTCCATTAACCTAAGATTTGATAATATACCTACTTTATGTCCTTCTTTTTTAATTTTTTTTATTATATTTACTGTATCTTCATATAATGAATTATCTAATTCATTATACATAGTATAAAAGTCTTTTACACTTAAATCACTTTTACAAAATTCTAATAATTTTTTTATATGATATTCATCAGGAACTAACCCTTTATGGGCTTTTATAACATCATCATTGCAGAACCAGTATTTTTCAAATTCTTGATATGAAATATTACATTTTAAATTTTCATATAATTCATAATTATTTAATGGTTTTGCTAATACATTTCCTAAATCAAACAAAAAAACTTTATTCATCTTTATTTACCTATTTCTTTCTCTATATACTTAAAAATTTCTTTATAGGTATTATATCTATTAATTGACGTATCAAAATAAGCTATATTATGAGTTAGACAATCACTATATAATTGCTTACTTTTTTTAATTGTTTCATTTGAAATACTAGATAAATCTTCATCGCTATATCCATATGTCCAATCTAATTCCGTGTCATGTTCCTTTATACTTTGCATCATTTTTTCAACAGTAGTATCTTTTCTCCCAATAGCAATTATTATTGTATCATTAAAAACTTTTATTGCATGCTCTAATGATATATTGGCAGAATCTATAATATAATATAAATTTCTCTTTATATGAATATTATTTTCATTTATTATCCAATTTATAAATTTACAAAATTCTATTCTATTAATTGTATTTTTTGGTGTATATCCTAAATCAGGATATATATTTATAAATGCATTTCTTATACTATCACCACTAATATAATTTAAATTATAATATTTTTTTAATATCATAGAACATAAATTTGATTTTCCAACCCTTGATGGACCGATAATTAATATATTCTTCATTTGCACTCCTACACTATTACAGATTATCTTTATTATATCACGTATAATACTGATTAGTAAATTGAAGTTACAAATCATTATTTTATAAAAATCAAAATTATAAAGTCCCGTAATTTCAAGCAAAAAAACAAAAATGAGAGAACTTTCGCTCTCTCTTCAGGAGGTCATTTTTTTCGTGTATTATCTCTTATGAAACGATTTAAATTCTTTATTTATAAGCTTTTTTAGTTTTTTATAATTTATAAAAGTTTATCATAATTTATAAACTTGTATAGGTAAAAATTCCATTTTCTTTTACTATTTGTTTAATAGCCAATCAACTATATTAACTTTTGTTATTCCATCATAATCGGTTTCCATATCCATATCATAAGTTATTAAATATTTTGGATAATGGTCACCTGTTTTTCGTAATGATCTTAATTCTCTTTCTAATACACTATCATCTCTAACGGTTAGTGCAACTTGAAAATATTTCAATCCATCTCTATTTTCAGCAACAAAGTCTATCTCTAAATCATCTACTTTTCCAACATATACTTTATAACCTCTTCTTAACAATTCAAGATAAACTATATTTTCTAATATATGTCCCATATCACTATCAGCTTTTTTACCAAGTAAATAACTTCTTAATCCTTGATCAGCAACATAATATTTGTAATCCCTAGCAAGTAAATTCTTACCTTTAACATCAAATCTTTCAGCTTTATATATCAAAAAACTTTCGACAAATGCTGATATATAGTTTTCAACAGTATGATTACTTGTAGACATTCCCTTATTTGTTAATGTATCACTTATTTTTTTAGTAGATATTGGACTACCTATGCTATCAAATATAAATTTTAATACACTTTCTAATAGCATTTTATCTGTTATATTATTTCTAGTTATTATATCTTTATAAACTATTGTTGTGAATATACCTTCCAAATATGTATCTAAATCATTAGGATTATTTTGAAGTATTGATATATTACCTGGCATACCACCATTTTTCATATAGCCTAAAAAGTATTCATAACGACTCTTATCAGAACTATTAAAAGCACTTAGATATTCTTTGAAAGATAATGGTAACATTTTTATTTCTACATATCTTCCTGATAATAGTGTTGCTAATTCTCCAGATAATAAATAAGCATTTGAGCCTGTTATATAAACATCAACATTTTTCTTTATATATAAACTATCAACAGCTTTTTGAAATTTAGGAACATTTTGAACTTCATCTAAGAAAACATAATAATTTTTCTTTGAATCTATTTTTTTATTTACATAATTATATAGTTCCTTATAACTTTCAAAATTATAATCAGCATCTTCAAGATTTATTTTTATTATTTGATTATCTTTAACACCATTTTCTTTTAAATAATTTATAAATAATTCAAATAATGTAGATTTACCACATCTTCTTATTCCAGTAACAACTTTGATTAAATCTTTATCCTTAAACCTTTTTAATTGTTCAAGGTACTCTGTTCTTTCTATCATAGTTTTCACCTCTGCTATAAGTATATATTAAAATTGATATAAAGTCAAGTTTTGGAAATATTTTTCCAAAAATATTAAAATTTGGCAAGTTTTGGAAGCAATATCTTTTATATATAAGCATATATCTAACATTATAGGTACAAGTATAGGTAAAACAATTTGCTCAATTTACATCTATTGTATAAAGGCCTTATAATAAAGGAATAAACAAAAATGACACCCAATTAAAGGTGTCTTCAGGGGAAGGTTAGTATTCACGCACTTCTAAGTTTATTTAAATACTTTTGCCTTTATTTTAAATCTTTTAAAAATAGTTATTTAATATAATAATTAAGTAAAATTTAAAATTTTGGTAGTTGAAAAGGTAGTTGAGAAATGCCCTTAATTACCTTTTTATGACAATATGACAATAACTTATAGTCCTTCAATCAAATGTCATATTGTCATTATTATATGTTTTTATTATATAATTCAATCAATAAAATGAATTTTTATTTCTATATTTCCTTTGCTATCAATGTACTCTAACTCATAATCATAAGGTCTATTATAGCAATCTATTTGATCTTCATATATTTCTTAAATGTTTCCCATTCATTTAAACTAGGTAGATTTAATTCAATGTATTCAACATTAAAATCAGTAGTTGAAAAATCAAAACTTTTAATTTTATTTAATGTATCCCCTCATCAATAACTCCTATTGCATAGTCAAAATATAAATAATCTTCTGACCAATTCATACCTAATCCAATAATCTTTTCGTTTTTTGTATGCTTAGTAAAAGTTTTCCAATATTCCTCTAACGTATTTACTTGTTCCCAATCTAAACATCTAACTCTTATTTTATAACCTTTATATGTAATAGTATTTAATTTTCATTTCCCACAAATTATATTTATATTCATCAAGTATTCCACTTTCATATTATTTATCTCCTTTGAACTTAAAATAAAATTCTTTAAGAATAGTTGATTTACATTTTTATTTACAACTTAATTATATCACGTATAATACTGATTAGTAAATTGAAGTTACAAATCATTATTTTATAAAAATCAAAAATTACAAAGTCCCATGATTTCAAGCAAGAAACAAAAATGAGAAAACTTTCGCTCTCTCTTCAGGGAGCATCAAAGTTTCATACCTTTTTTATCTTTTTTATAACATTTTTATTTATTTTTAACCGAATTTTAATCTTTTATTTCATTCTAGATTAAATCGAATTCCTAAATTTTTAGAAATTTGCCACCTAAATGCCACCTAAAATTTTATTTAATAATCTTACTCATACAATCGAGTAGAAGTATAGATTACTCCATACAACCCTCACAGTTCCGAACGTGCCCCGTTAGAGCATTCGGCTC
>CANRBV010000043.1 GCA_947628965.1 uncultured Bacilli bacterium
TATTTTATTGAATATTTAGAAAAACGAATTAATTTTACTGAGTTTTGTAGGTTATGCCAAATCGGTCGCAACACTGGCTATCGATATTTAAAAGTATTAAAGGACAAATAAAAGAAGTTACTTAATCTAGTTTTGTAACTTCTTTTTTGTATTCTATTATGTAGTATTAATCTATATTACTTGTTCTTTTTATTATGATAGTATTTTTGATTATGCCACCATCTCATTTCCTCTTCTGTATGATTACCACAAAAATATCCTTTTCCGATTCTTTCAAACTCATTTAAACATCCTGGAAAAACACAAACTCTTCTTTTGTAACTATGTTTAGATGCTGTAAGATCCAAAAGTAATTTATTATATGCAATTCCTAGCAGAGAGTTAGCCAAATTATAAGTTCTATATTGATTACTAACCTTATTTAGAATAGGAAATGTATGAGTAATTGCATATTGAGTTTTATATTTTCCATTCAGTTTATCTACTATATATAATATGAGGCTTCTTTGTAATATAAGAAAGAAACGATCTTCAAAATCTTTGTGTGATTTAGATGTTTTTCGGTCTATAGATGTAATGCTTTGCAAATCATATGAAAGGACTTGATTTATATCTAGAACTTCAAAGTCATCGTATATTAATTTTTTTCTGCAATTGTATACTAGATTTATTAATTCGTATCTAACAATGTTATACAAAGTTGCGAATTTATATGTTGGTGCTGTATCACCTGCGTAAAAATCTTTGTTAACATAGCCAACATTTAATCCTTCTTTAACTTTAAATATCCATTTTCTAATGTTATCTATTAAATATATCATTAAGCATTCAAGTAAAAATTCATTATATTCGGGTATAGGAGTATTTTCTTCTATTAAGAAGGGATAACCATTATCTAATACATATTGGTTATATATGTTAACAAGTTTTTTTGTCAATTTTGGATTTGTAAAACCAGCTGTGATGAAATCAACTGGTTTTTTCTCTTTGTTTTCATTATAGAATAAGTTGAAGATTTCTTTACCTACATCGTATATGGATTTAAACACTTCATTATAATTTTCGATAACAAACTCTTTTTTGCTATTACAATTTATTGATGTTATTAGTTCTTTTTTGTCATATGAATCACAATAGTTAAGTTCACTTAAAACTATGTCATCTATATCAAAGAAATCGTCTCCTGTGTAATCTTTGCTAATTTCTTTATCATCTAATGACTTTAATTTTTTCATAGAATAGCACCTCATTACTTATTTTATCATATTTTAAGAATATTTAAGAATATATACTTGATTTTTTACTTATTTTCTTATGAGATACTAATATTGACCCGGGGAAATTATTGAAAATCGCTGCAGAGATTTTTAATAAAAATGAAAGGAAGATGTTTTATGAATGAACAAGTAAAGAAAGGACAAATAGTAGATGGTGTATTTCAAGAATTGGAGATGAATAGTAGTGGATAAAGAAATGCTTACAGTAATGGATGAAATGCTATTTGACTTATACAACTTAGATTCGTCATGTATTGAACCTGTTCAAAGTAATCATAAATATTACCTAATTAGCAAACGTGGGGTTAAAGATAAGTTTGAATTAGGATTAATTGCTGAGGTTCCAAAAGAGATGTTAGAAACACATAGTATTGATTACATAGCTGATGCTTGCTGTACAAAAGATATAAATTATTCGAGTTTAACTTCATTACTAACTTTTACGCCAAAGGAAATGTTTGTAATGAATATCTTACTCAGTAATTTTCTCACTACTGATTCTAGATTGACACCAGAGATTAGTTTTAGAGATATGGAGTTTTATCGTAAAAGAATTTCTGCTCTTAAGAATGTTTCAATTAATAAGGAAACTGCAAATAGCTATACTACGATTATTAATAGTTTGGCTAGCAAGACACTTTATGTGAAAACAAGTCCTAAGTTTAGAAAGAGACCAAAGAAGGATTATGGTGTTGCAAATAGAGAGTTTCAGCAGGATTTATTAACTATTCATAGTTATTATGAATCTTCTGCTCATAATCTTTCGTTCAAATATTCCTTTGGTGAATTTGGTGAGATCTTAAAACTTAGTAAAAGATGGTCAGACATAGTTCCTGCTAGATGTTACCATTTTAGTTTGAATCAGGCTATATATAATGTAATTGCATGTGATATTGCAAGACAGATATTTATAACAAGACATAAAAGGGGAATATGTAAATTATCTGAGTTAAGTTATTCTGTTAATACAGGATTTGAATTCGATTTTAAACCTTATTTTGAGCGTATGGTTGGTAAGTATAGAAAGAACATGAAACGTCAGCGAATAGCTTTTTTTAAAAACATATGGATTATACTTGATTCGTTTATAAAAGAAGAAAGAATTGAAGAGTATAGTTGGATATCAAGTGATTATGATGTTACTAGAGGTAAGAATTTTATAATGAGAATTGAACTATTCTTTTATGGTTAGTGAGTGTTTTTGCATAAAGTAGTGAAGACAAAATTATCGTTTTTAGTAGGTTTTATAAGGGATTATGATTCTGATATAAAGAGATGATAAAAATAATGAGAGGAAAGTTGTTTATGGATGAAGATATAGAGTTAATGAACATACTTTATTCATGTCAATGTAATAATTATGACATGATGTGTGAAGTAATTGATCATTTAAAGAATGAAAAAGTGTTAAGTAAAGATGAAATCAAGTTATGTGATGACTGCATAAAAGATATTGAAACTTTTGGTGCTACGAATATTAAAACAAAAGTAACAGATAGTTCACAAATTGAGAAATATGACAGCTCGGAGATTGATGCAAAAGTAGATGAATTTATTGATGGTAGAATATACCAAGAATATGGCGATATATTTTCTTTACCACAACCTAGTAATATTTTTACAAAGGAAAATATTGAATTGTTTCTTAAAGGATATGTTGATCGGATTTGTCCTAGTGTAGATACTTCTGTTTTTGACGATAATGATATCTTCTATCATGAAACAAAAGAGATAGATATTTCTAGTGCATGTGAGGAAATAGATAATTTCTCTTTAGGCCTTAAGCGAGGAACTGTTACTACGATTATTGGAGATGATGGTTTTTTTAAAAGTTTATGGGCGCTTAATATTGCCTATCGTGCTATTAGTGAAGGCAAGAATGTTATGTACTTAACTATTGGTGTAAATAAGGAAATAGTTGCAAAGAGGATGCTAACAAGACATTCTAACAATGATAAATTTGAAAGACCTTTATCATATGAAGATATGCATAATGTAAAAAACAATAATCTTTTCGAGAGAATTTTCTTAGATTTCCAAGAAAACTACTCATATAGATTAGTAGTTTTTGATGAGTATGATTTAAAGATACAAAGCACTAGATCATTAAGGAGATTAATTGCAGAAGCTCAAAGACATTTTATTAAAGAAAATGATTCAGGAATTGATTTAATTATCATTGATGATCTAACTTATTTGTCTTTATATAATGGTAAAACAACTGTTAATAATAGAAATTCTGTTATAAGTGGATACTACAAGTTTTTAAAAAGATTTTCTAAAAATATGTTTGGAACAGGTAATACCTGCAGTGTTTTATGTACTCATAATGATATAGATAATGGAGTTACTGCAACAAAAAATGAAGGAAATTATAATTTAAAGATGATTCCACAACCAATAAGCTTTTGGTCAGATGCTATCTTGACTATAAATGGTTCCACAATAAGAATTGAAAAACTATCCAAACTTAAGGTTGTAAAAACTATGTTTGGAGATTTAATGGATAATGCAACTTCTGTTAAAATTAATTATCGTACTTGGTTTTTATCGTATGACAATTTAACTGATGCAGAAAGAAGAGTATTACTTACTTTCAAAGATGAAGAGATTAAATCACTCAAATCAGATGTGGAAAGATTAGAGAGTGAAAATTATTATCAAAGAGAGTATATAGATGAAATCAAAAAGAAAGGATTGGAAGAGTTCAAACAAGATGCAATTTCATCAGAAAATGAACCTCTCCCCGATTTAGGTTATTTCGACTATGATGATAATACTAGTTTTGATGATTCAAATAACAATGATTAATATGAAGATGATTTCTTTTATGAAGGAAGATGAAAATAGACTTTCTACCTTGAACAATAATGTAAGGCTGTTGACTTTAGAAATAGTTTAAGTGATATATGTAAAAATATAACTGGTTTGGCACTGGTGAAAAATTTTGAAGATAAATTACTTAATTCAAAATAGGATTTTAATACACAATCGCCTAAATATGTTTTAAGGATTATCATACTAAAGAAGGAATGTTGAAATCATCTTAAAATACATTGTAAAAATATTTGTTTTAAGTTTAAATTACATCAAGTTTAAAGCAGTAAAGAATATGATTTAAGTAGGAGGTTAATATGAAAGACAATAAGATTATTTTATCTAAAAATATACAAGAGAAAATGATAGAGTTCTTTTTAAGAACTTCTATACCTAAAATGATACAGGTTTAATACATAAACCCTGGAGGCATATATGATAGAGAGTAAATTAAATAATGCTGGTCTATACGTAAGAGTTTCGACTGATAGGCAGGTACAAGAGGGTTACTCAATCGCAGCTCAAAAGGAAAATTTAACAAACTTTGCAAAGAATCAAGGTTGGAATATTTTTGACATATATGCCGATGAGGGTAAAAGTGCCAAGAATATAGAAGAAAGACCGGAAGTTAAAAGACTTATTGAAGATATAAAGAAAAAACTTATTGATGTTGTAGTTTTATATAAATTTGATCGTTTAACACGTGATTGCAAAGATACAGAAGATATTATAGATCTTATACAACAATTTGGTATTCAAGTAATTACTTTAGGTGGTGGTGTTGTAGATGTTTCTACTGCTACAGGAAGATTCTCTGTTAGGATAAGTGGTGCTGTTGCACAATTAGAACGAGAACAAACAATTGAGAGAATAAAAGTTGCTTTAGTTGAGAAAGTAAGACAGGGATATACTTTAGCTTGTGCTACAACTTGTTATGGATATAATCGTAAGAATCACGAAAAAGAACAAACAATTAATCAAGCTGAAGCTAAAATTGTAAAGAGAATATTTAAGATGTATGTGGAGGGTAAAACATTTACTGAAATATGTAATATTTTGAATACAGAGAAAGTTCCTACCAAAAAGGCAGGCAAAGTTAGTAAGAAAAGAGGAACAGATGAAGAATATACTATTAATAGCATATGGATGCCTAAAACCATTAGACTTATTTTAACTAATCCAACCTATATTGGTAAAGTTAGGTATCATATAGGACAAGAAGATGGTTTTGTTGCAGATGGTCATCATAAACCTATTATTTCTATGAAGCTATGGAATGATGCTCAAAGTAAGATTGCTAAGATAAAAAGGACATATAGAACGAACCTACCTAAAGATGATGTTTATTATTGCGGTACCTTAGTTTGTGGCATTTGTGGACAAAAGTTAACAACTAATAGAACTAACAGATACAAAAAGGATGGAACTAAAGTAGTATTTAATGGATATAGATGTGTTAATAGAGAAAAGAAATTATGTACTTGTTTAGGTGTGAGTCATAGAAAAGTAGAAGAAGCTTTTCTAGCTTATATGGATAATATAGAATCATTAACTGAGATAGACAAAGTGGAAATCAACCAAGAAGATGATGATTTTGAAGAATTAGAAACATTGAAGAAAAGTCTATCACAAGCAACTTATAAGAAAAGAGAAGTTATGGATCTATTTATGATAAACAATATAACTCATGAGCAATTAAAGTATATGACTAGTGAATTGGATAAAAAGACTGAAATGTTGACTAATGAGATTGCTAGATTAGAAAGAATATTAACACCAAAGAAAAACATAGATAAGGCTCAAATTGCATTAACTTTAAAAGAACATTGGCAATATTTGTCTAATAAGGAAAGATTAGAGTTCTTAAATAACTTTGTTGAAAAGATAGTTATAGTAAATCGTGATAAAGACAAAGCAAATGGGAAACCTGAAATCTTGGAAGTGAAATTTTATGATGAATAATAGTAGATCTGAAAATACACCTAATCACAAGAAACATATTTAAGTAATTAAATAAAGACTAGATTAAGATAATCGAGAAATAGAAAGATTGAACTCTTTCTATTTTTTTTGTTTTATAGTACAATAAAGTTAGCAAATTACTAATAGTAGAAATTAGTTACGTTGATTAAGACCATAGCTTCCGCAATATCATGAGTAACCATAATAGCCGTTTTTCCCTCTTTTTTAATTATCTGATAAATATCATCACTAATCGCTAGCCTTGACTGATAATCAAGTGCCGACATCGCCTCATCTAAAAGCAATATATCTGGCTTTAAAGCAAGTGTCCTAATCAAAGCAACTCTTTGAGTGCAGTGAAGACACTTTTCTATTTTTTCCTTTATTTATAAGGGTTTGCGTGTGGTCTGATACAGACCTATTTTTTAACTATTTAGAATAATTTTTTTTAAAAGTTTAACTTATAAGTTTACTTGAGTTTTTTGGAACTTTATTAAATCCTTATTTTATAAGGGTTTGCAAGGTGTGTTCTAACACAACCTATATTTTTTCATTTTTTAGTTATTGTTTTAGGTTGTTGTTAATTATTTTCAATTTGTTTGGTTTCATCTTTGTATTGGTAGTTAAGTGCATTTTTATTTGATATTGCTGATTTTTTAGT
>CANRBV010000044.1 GCA_947628965.1 uncultured Bacilli bacterium
TCATTTACCCCCTTTTCTTCATTCCATTCTTTCTCACTTGACCCTGTTGCTACATACTCTAAATCATAATTAAAATCATCTAAATTCGCTAGTTCTCTATTTTGCGAATTGGTGTAATTTCTTGCTGCTATTTGTGCTGTTGTAAATATGCCTCTTTCTCCTATCGTTAAATTAATTGTTACCCCGTGCTAGTATTAATAGCACTATTATTGTTATTACTAGCGCTATTAGCGTTATTCCTTTGTTTTCCCTTTTTTGGTTTTTTTCCATTTTCTTTCGTTCCTCCTCTTTCCTCTTTTGTTCCATTTTATATTTGGCTTATTTCCTTTTCAAGAGTTTGGAGGACTATTACTTATCATTTATCTACATAATAATTTGCTTTATTGTAAACACTTACAAAAAAAGCAACCTTTATTGGTAGTCTTTATTCTACCTCTCTTGGTTACTTTTATATAATTTTTTTATTTATAGCTAAATGTTACTCGCACACAAGCACTGCACGAAAACCACGATTAAAATAGGGAAACCCCGTATAAAGATACACACCGAAAACTCCTGTGTCTGAATGATTCCCACCAGAGTCTCCCCCTCTACACATATAGAATGAACTCCCACTAGGAAAACTACATAAGTCTTGGTTCCACTGCTTATTAGTAACGGTGTCGTGTACCTCCCATAACGCTTCTCCCAACCTTCGCATGTTTTGTTCATTAAGGAAGTTGCTCTGATGAATTTCTTCGTTACCACGCGCATATTCGCTTTTATATCTCTCTTCAGTATTCAAGGAAATCAATCTTCCACCAAAATTTTTACTCGCCTCCGATTCATTTGGCTGTAAGTAACCAGCAACCATTTCATTCATACCACCGACTAAGTCATAAATTCCGCTAATGTTGCTATTAGTAGAGGTTCCGAAATTAATAGTTTCTCCCCATTTGTCTTGCGAATCCCAACGTCCAGTAAAAGTACTATTGTTCTCAGCGAAATCCGTTCTGCTAGCTCCATACTTACTACAAGCTAAGTACACCACAGCTCCCCATTCACTATTCTTTGGTAAATGACTATCTACCCTACTTGTAAATCCGTATGGGTTATTATCATCCGTCAAGTGCCTACATAAATCAAAAGCATCCCCTATTGATATATGATTATAACAAGTTCTTTCTGCCATAAATGCTGGATATTTTATCTTTGTACTGTTTTTCGTCATCGGCCCATAATAATTTTCATTTTTCGCATTTGGGTAACCTTCACCACCATCCGTAGGAACTGATGTATATACCAATTTCGAATCTGTTGCACCTTCTCCTGATTCAGTACCTGCAAATCCGGCCTCAAATTTCGCTATCCAGAATCCTGGTATTTCTGCATCCCATTCTCCATTTGCAAACCCATTGCTACTTCCATTACAAAACGCTGGATGTACTATATATACATCTGAATTTCCTTCCTCATCTGCTTTATCTGCTCTAATTATTTTTTTATCAATTCCATCTACTGGCTCATCTGTCGTTCCTTTTAAAAATACTATATCTATTGTTCCTGCATTTTGTCCTTCAGTTGGCTGCGTTATCTTATACGCAAATCTTGGTATCCATACCCATAAACTTCCATCTGCGCTAATTGCATTTGCCCATTGTTTATGAGCGGTATCATAATTATACCAACTTTCATTTTGTATTTCTTCATTACTTACATTTTGTACTACATCATTACCACTAGTACTAGCTAACGATACTAACGCTACAGCATCTATATCATTAAATTTTACTGGTGTTAATCCTGTATGTGATAAATTGGGTCTATTTACTTTTTTAGCTTCACTATAGCTTCCATTTAATACTGTTTGTCCATTTATTTCTGCTATTGTATCATCTAGTGTGTATTCAAAATTTTCTATTCCTGCTAGTTCCCTATTTTGCGAATTGGTGTAATTTCTTGCTGCTATTTGTGCTGTTGTAAATATTCCTCGTTCTCCTATCGTTAAATTAATTGTTACTCCGTGCTAGTATTAATAGCACTATTATTGTTATTACTAGCGCTATTAATGTTATTCCTTTGTTTTCTTTCATTTTCTTTTGTTCCTCCTTTTTCTCTTTTGCTTCATTTTATATTTGGCTTATTTCCTTTTCAAGAGTTTGGAGGACTATCACTTATCACTTATCTACATAAAAATTTGCTTTATGGTAAGCACTTACTAAAAAAATAACCGATATCGGTAGTTTTTATTGTACCTCTTTGGTTACAAACTTTTAAAATAATTTTATCATAAATCCAATACAAGTTATGTTAATATTACTTGACATAATATCGTAATTATGCTATATTTATTTTACATTTGCTATTCTGCATTTGAATAATTTTAAAGGAGGGCTTATTATGCCAGGTATTATGTATCATTTAGCTTTTGCTGAAGAAGTTCATCGGTATTTAAAAACATCAAATAATGTGGATTTCTTCGCAGGTAACTTGATTCCAGATTTGGTTCTGGATAAAAAGGCTTCTCATTTTAGGATGCCTGCTTCTGTTCAAGGATTTGAAGTTCCTAATATGAATGAGGTAAAAAAGAATTTATATGACAAGTCAAGCTCAATTAAACTTGGACTTTACTGTCATTTATACCTTGATTACCATTTCATTGAAACTTATCTAATTCCTGAATTCGTATGGGATTCAGATAAGATGGAAGTAATCAATCCACGAAACGGCAAGACTTGGCCTGTTGAGATTTTTTTCGCAAAGCCATCAAAAGGCGGCATTCTGTACAATGGTTACACTCAAATTAACAGATTGTTGTTGTCTGATAAACACATTAAAATGGAAACATTAGAAACACTGCCTGACATTCTTCCGCCTACTAATATTCCTCTCTTTGATACAAGGCGTGAGAAAACATGGCGCGAAGAATTAAATGGTTATTTGTCAGAGGATGCCCCATATACAGGTGAAGCATTGGATTATGATCGGCTTTGGAACTCTATTTCAGCAATAGCCAAAAAATTTGTAATTGAAGAACTTTAGTTTAAAGAATGAAACAATATTATTCCATTTCTTCAATTGTATTATTGATTGGCAAATAATTACTAAAAATAGCCCAAAAGGAGCATCTATTTAGATGCTTCTTTTTAAGATTAGCTTGACAATTTAATATTTAACATGTAATAAACCAAAAATATTAGACAAAATTTTAATAGTAGGGTACTGGGGGATAATTATTGTTTTGTTAATAACAATTTATCTAATAAAGTGGATTTTCCACTTAATGTAATATTTCCTGTTTTTTTAAAACATTCAAAATATTCTGTAGGATTAGCATCTATTACAACATTTCCAGTTAAGAAATAACAATACGAAAAAGTTCCTGTCATATTTTCAACTGAACTTGGTATATATGGAGCAACTTCAATTTTTGTACTAGAGAACGTATTATCTAAATTAGTAACAGTAATTGGTATTTCCGGAGAATCTTTAATATCAGCTCCTCTAAAGGCATTAGTTAAATCTGTTACACCATAAGGAATATTTGGTGCAATAACTAATTCTTCACAATCCCTAAATGTATTTTCTAAACTTGTTACAGAATTATAAGTTTTTCCCTTGTCTTCACTTATAAAAACAGGAATATCGCTTTCTATTTTTCCGTCTTCTGTAAATTCGCCTAAATACCCACCATTATGTACATTTAAATTTGTATTTAATATATATGTTCCATCATTTAATTTTGAAAATTTCCACAAATCCATATTTATACTTTTTCCATTATTTCCAATCCCAATTATATCTTTATTTAATTGTTGCTCTGATGGAGCTTCTATGTTACTTTTTATCATTTTCCAATTAACAATATTTTCATCCAATTTTCCATAACTATCAATTTTATAAGTAATTTCACCTATCATATTTATAAAAAAATGATTTTCATCAGCTATAGTTAATATTGCTTTATTATTTCCATTTCACTTGCAATTTTTGTTTTTTCACTAGCATTTTTTGCTGTTGTAAATATTCCATTTTCTCCTATCATTAAATTAATTGTTACTCCGTGCTAGTATTAGTAGCACTATTATTGTTACTACTAGCGCTATTAATGTTATTCCTTTGTTTTTCCTTTTTTTGTTTTCTTTCATTTTCTTTTGTTCCTCCTTCTTCTCTTTTGCTCCATTTTATATTTGGCTTATTTCCTTTTCAAGAGTTTGGAGGACTATCTCTTATCATTTATCTACATAAAAATTTGCTTTATGGTAAGCACTTACGCAAAAAAGTAACCATTATTGGTAGTTTTTATTCTACCTCTTTTGGTTACTTTTATATATTCGTTTGTTATTTGTTCGAAGTACTACTCGCACACAAGCACTGGGCGGAAACCGATACTGTTACTGCAGCCCCCGCCAATCGTAACGGAACGCTAATATACCGCTAGTCGGTCCACCGGCGTAATAACCACCGCGTATCGTGAACGGTTGTCCAGATTTCACGAAGCCGGAAAAATCGCCATCCCAACAAGAATTGCTTTCATCACCTGAGTCTGATGTTTCCCATATTGCCTCACCAAGTCTTTCTTTATTTTTTTCATAATTCTTTTGTCGATCAGTCCCACCATTTTCGCTCTCAAATTTACTTTTATATCTACTACTGTCTCCACTATTTTCTTCTTTTAACTTGCCACCATAAGTCAAATCACTTCCGGAAGAAGGAGCAATATACCCTGCTGTCCATTCCCATAATCCTCCACTCATATCATATACTCCACTTGTATTTCCGTTTGTACTTGCATTCTCCCCTTCTGCAGTATTCCAACCTCCTGCGGTACTTCCTCCCGTCAACTGTGATAATTCTGTTGTAACTGCGTTTGTAGAATTTGAATATCCGGTAACTGCCCATACATTTTCAGCACCACCCGCATTTGCACTATTTATTGCTTTATCCGTCCAATTTCCTCTACCATATTTACTGTACGATAAATACGCTACTGCTCCCCATTCACTGTTTTTTGTTAAATGACTATCTACATTGTCTAATTTGTATGGATTATTTTGAGCTGAAGTGTTACCAATTTGTCTGCATAACTCATACGCATCAGATATCCCTATATAATTAAAGCTTGGTCTAAATGGCTGGAATGTTGGCCATTTTATTTTTGTATTGTTGGCCGTTCTAGCTCCATAATAGTTTTCTTGAGTATTAACTGTTTGCGAATTATTCCAACTTATTGTTACAGTATATTTCACTGGCGAGTCTTGTGCCTTGCTTCCTTCATTTTCCACATACCCTGCCTCAAACTTTGCTATCCAAAATCCGGGTATTTCTTTATCCCATCCTCCATTTGCAAAATTGGTACTGCTTTCATCCGTGAATGCTGGATGTACTATATATTTGTCTTTGGCATCGGTACTATTTGCTCTAACTATTTGGTTAGCCTCTACTTTACTACCATCAACTGGTTCGTCTGTTGTTCCTTTTAAAAATACTATTTCTATGGTTCCTCCTTTGGATTTATCTCCTTCAGTTGTATAACTTATTTTATACGCAAACCTCGGTATCCATACCCACATACTTCCATCTGCTGTTTTCGCATTTGCCCATTTCTTATCGGTTGTATTATAACTATACCAATCTTCTTTTTGTATTTGTTCGTCTGTTACATCTTTAATATTACCTTCTCCATCTATTGTTACTGGCGTTAGTCCTGTATGCGATAATTTCGGCATATTTACTTTATTTTTTGCACTATATTTTCCATTTAATACTACCTTTCCATTTAGTTCTTCCAATGTGTCTTCTATTGTATAATCTAATACTCCTAATTCTTTTTGTTCTCTGTCTTGCGCTTGTATGTAATTTCTTGCTGCTATTTGTGCTGTTGTAAATATTCCTCTTTCTCCTATTGTTAAATTAATTGTTACTCCGTGCTAATATTAATAGCACTATTATTGTTATTACTAGCGCTATCAATGTTATTCCCTTGTTTTTCCTTTTTTTGTTTTCTTTCATTTTCTTTCGTTCCTCCTCTTTTCTCTTTTGTTCCATTTTATATTTGGCTTATTTTCTTTTCAAGAGTTTGGAGGACTATCTCTTATCATTTATCTACATAATAATTTGCTTTATGGTAAGCACTTACCAAAAAAAGTAACTCTTATTGGTAGTTTTTATCCTACCTCTTTTGGTTACTTTTATATATTCATTTTTTATATCGAAGTTTTACTCGCACACAAGCACCGGGCGGAAACCGATGTAGTAAGCGCAACATCCCGAATTACGACTGAACGCGAATACACCCGCACTCGTTTCAATATTAAAACCGCCTCCGCGCATCGTGAACGGACTGGCATAGGTCACGAAGTAGGAGTTGTCATCATTCCAACTATACGAGTTATAAGCTGTAGTAGATGTCTCCCATATTGCCTCCCCTTTTCGGATTTTATTTTGTTTCATGTTATAGTCGTTATAACCATTTGAATTACTTTCAAACATTGCATATATACTTTTATACTTCCCATCTATCTCATCTTTTAATTTTCCACCATAAGTAGTATAATTTCCATCATTTACGATAGAACCAGCCGTCATTTCATATGTTCCTCCCACCATATCATATACTCCACTTGTATTCCCTGTTGTACTTGCATTATCTCCACTTGTAGAATACCATGGATTTTTTACTGAACCAGCCGTTAATTCATTTAAATT
>CANRBV010000045.1 GCA_947628965.1 uncultured Bacilli bacterium
TAAAGTTCATCTTTATTGGTTACTAATTATTAAAATCGGGATTTCCATTCGGGATTTCCTAACTTAAATTAACTTCTATTTGAAACAATCGTTTTTACGTATTTCACATATGTAAATAATTAGCATCTTTTCCTAAACCTGGCATGGTTAAAACATTTCCAAAATAAATAGTAATAAAACCTGCACCACTAAACAATTTTATATCATTTACCGTCATAACAAAATCCTTTGGATAGCCTAGAAGGCTTGCATTGTCACTTATAGAATATTGAGTTTTACATATACATATTGGTAAATCTTTAAATTGACTTTTAGAAATAAGTTCTAATTTTTCTAATGCATCCTTAGTATAAATTACTTTTTTAGCTCCATAATTTTCTTGGCAAAATTTTTCTATCTTCTCTTTTAAAGAATCTTTTATTTGATAAGAAAAAGGAATTTCTTTTTTCTTTTTTTGGGCTAATTCAATTATTTTTTGGGCAACAGAAATGGTTCCTTTACTTCCATCTTTAAATCCTGTACTTATACAAAACAAAATACTTAAACTTTCCACATACTTCTTTATAAATTCAATTTCACTTTCTAAATCATTTTCATGCTTATTTAATACTACGATAAGTTGATTTGTATATTTTTGCATATTTTGAATATGGTACTTTAAATTTTCAATTCCTTTTTCTATATTTCCTTCTCCATTATGTTTTAAACTTTGAACAGTAGTATTTAAAATAACAACATCAGGTAAAAGTTGTTTATTATTTCTTACCAAAATATCATAAAATTTTAAAGCTCCCATATCACTTCCAAAGCCAGCTTCTACAATGGTATAATTAAAATGAGTAAGTCCAAACAACGTAGATAAAAGACTATTTGTTCCATGAGCAATATTAGCAAAAGGTCCTCCGTGTATAACCGCCAGATTTCCTTCTAAAGTTTTTACAAGATTTGGTCTTAGTGCATCTTTTAACAGTAGTACTAAAGCATTAACACATCCTAAATCTTTAACAAATACTTCTTTTTTATCATACGTATAACCAACCAAAATATTTAAAAGTCGTTTTTTTAAATCTTCTAAAGATCGACTCAAACATAAAATAGCCATCATTTCTGAAGCTGTTGAAATATTAAAATGAACGTTTACTTGATTAATAACTACATTTCTTAAACTTCGATCATTTAAATCTAAACATCTTTCATGTGTAATACTTTTAGGATCAATATTCAATTCATTACCTTGATATATGTGATTATCAATAATAGCGGAAAGTAAATTGTTTGCGGTTGTAACAGCATGAATATCTCCTGTAAAATGAAGATTTATACTTTCTTCTGGTATAACTTTTGCACGACCTCCTCCTGTTGCTCCTCCTTTTGTTCCAAAAACAGGACCTAAAGAAGGCTCACGAAGAGCAACAATAGAAGAAGTGCCTAATGCATTTAATGCATCACTTATACTTATAGCTAAAGTCGTTTTACCTTCTCCATATTTTGTGGGAGAAGTACTAGTAACCAAAACAAGTTTTCCCTTTTTCTTTAATTCTTTCAATTGTTTTACTTTTACAACTTCGTCCCCATAAAAAGAATAATCATTTTCTAAGAAATTATATTTCTTTAAAATATCTTTTAAATTCACAGGCATTTCTCCTTTTAAAATGGAATCTTCATATTTCCGTTACTGACCATTTTCATCATTTTTTTCATTTCTTCAAATTGTTTTAATAGACGATTAACTTCTTCAACACTTCTGCCACTTCCTTTTGCAATTCTTTGCTTTCGTGTTGCTTTTAAAATATCAGGATTATGTCTTTCATAAGGTGTCATCGAAAGAATAATAGCTTCAATATGAGCCATATCCTTTGGATCAATGGATATATTATTAAGCCCCATTTTTCTTGCCTGAGGAAGCATTTTTAAAATATTTTCTAAAGGCCCTAATTTTTTTATTTGTTTTAAAGTTGTTAAAAAATCTTCTAAATCAAACGTTCCTTTTTTCATTTTTCTTGCTGTATCTAAAGCTTCACTCTCACTAATAACACTTTCTACTTTATCCGCAATCGATAAAATATCTCCCATATCTAGAATTCGATTGGCCATACGTTCAGGATAAAATTCCGATAAACCATCCAATTTTTCACTATCTCCAACAAATTTAATTGGAATATTTGTTAAATGCCTTACAGATAAGGCTACTCCTCCTTTGGTATTTCCATCTAATTTTGTAAGAATAGTACCCGTAAGAGATAAAGCTGTATTAAACCCATTAATCACGTTAATCGCATCTTGTCCCATCATAGCATCAATTACAAGTATAATTTCATCAGGATGAATAGTATTGGTTATATCCTTTAGTTCTTGCATAAGCGTTTCATCTATTTGTAAACGACCTGCTGTATCTATAATAATATAATCTTTTTTATTTTCTTTAGCATAATTTAAAGCATCACTAACTATTTTAACGGGATTTTCTTTTCCTTCAGTAAAAACATCAATTGCTAAACTTTTGCCAATTGTTTCTAATTGCTCAATTGCTGCAGGGCGGTAAATATCACAAGCTACCAGTAATGGATTCTTGGCTTGTTTTTTTCTTAAATAATTAGCTAGTTTTCCTGCTGTTGTAGTTTTACCACTACCTTGTAATCCAACAAGCATTAAAATCGTTGGGGTTTTACTTACTTCAAGCGGTACATAATCACCACCTAATAAAGAAACCAACTCATCTTTCACGAGTTTAATAAAAAGTTCATCAGGTTTAATACTTTTCCCAACTTCCATTCCTAATGCTTTTTCTTTAATATTTTGTATAAATTCTTTTACTACTACATAATTTACATCTGCTTCTAAAAGAGCCATTCGTATTTCTCTTAAAGCTTCTGTAATATTTTCTTCCGTGATTCGCCCCATACCACGAATATTTTTAATAGCTTTTGATAAGCGATCACCCATGTATTCAAACATTTTTTCACCTTTTTCTATTCCAATTCTTTTCGAATTTTTTCTTTTATTTTTTCTTCTTTTATTTCATCCACTGCTTTTAAAATATTTTTTCTTTTTTGATATACTTTTATACTTTCTTCATAATGATCTAATTTTTTATGAATAGTTGTAAGGGTATTTCCAATAGCTGTTTTACTCACTTGTTTTACATCCGCTATTTCTTGCAAAGATAAATCTTCTATATAAGAAAGGGTGAATATTTCTTTTTCCCTTTCATTTAATAAATTTCCATATATATCAAATAAAGTATTATAATAAAGATGCTCTTCTAATCTTTTCATTCCATCATATCCTTAAATAAGCCATAAATATAATCTTCTATATCGAATGTTTGCAAATCTGTCATTTTTTCGCCTAATCCTACAAATTTAACAGGTAAACCAATTTCTTCTTTTATAGCTAACACAATTCCACCTTTTGCTGTCCCATCTAATTTTGTGAGAACAATTCCAGTTATATTTGTAATTTCTTTAAAAGCTTTTGCTTGTAAAATACCATTTTGTCCAGTAGAAGCATCAATAACTAGTAAAGTTTCATGAGGAGCTTTTGGAATAATTCGATCAATCACTTTATTTATTTTTTCTAGTTCTTTCATTAAATTTACTTTATTTTGTAATCTTCCCGCTGTATCAATAAAAACAATATCAGCATTGTTCTTTTTTGCCATTTCAAGACCATCATAAATCACACCCGCTGGATCTGTATTATCTTTACCATAAAAGAAACTCTCTGTTTTTTCGGCCCATATTTTTAATTGCTCTACTGCTCCAGCACGAAATGTATCTGCTCCTATCATCATCACTTTTTTACCCATATTTTTATATTTATAAGCAAGTTTAGCAATACTCGTCGTTTTTCCAACCCCATTTACTCCTACCATTAAAATAATAGTTGGTCCATTTTCTTGTATATTTACTTTAGTAGTTAAATTTTCATTATTGACATAAATAATAAATAATTCATCTACAATCACTTCCATTAAGTCTTTTGTATTTTCAATATTTTCCTTTTTTATTCTTTCTTTTAGTCGTTCCATAAACTTAAAAACAGTATTTACTCCAATATCAGCGGATATTAAAATATCTTCAAGTTCATCAAAATAAGCATCGTTTATTTTGGTATATTTAATGCCTAATAAACTTAATTTAGAAACAAATTCATCCCTAGTTTTTTCTAAGCCTTTATCATACACCTTGATTGTCTCTTTGTTTTCTTCTTCCTTTTTTTTATTTACAATATTTTTTAATTTATTAAATAATCCCATGATCAAAACCTCCTTTATTTGTTACAAGCATTATCACTTACATAAGATTTGTATTCGCTATTTTGTCCGTTATTATAACGATAGACGATAGCCACATCTGTATCATTACAAAAATCACGCTTTTCTTCAAATAAACCAGAATCTTTTAATTCTTTTACCGTTACTTGTCTTAAACAGTTTGCATTGCCATCTATATCGGAAATATCTTGATTTTCATAGATTTCTTCAGAAAATTGTACACTACATTTTTCCAAACGAAAATTTTCCATGACATACATCAATGCAACCTCTTGTAAATTTTTTCTTACTTCAGAAGCCATTTTTTTACGTGATTGATTAACTGCACTAAAAATAGCCATTGATGCTATGGTAATAATAATTGCTAAAACAACAAGCACTGCCAATAACTCTACAATTGTAAACCCATTCTTTTTTTCTTCCATATTTATTCACCTAAAGAAATTGTATCAAATTTCTGTCAAAAAGTCTTTAGTTTTAATCCAAAATAAGTATGTGTTTCAAAATTTTAGGCTCCAAAAAGACTTACAATTAATCCTTAGTAAGAAAAATTAATCTATTATCGAATTGATTTCTATATCAAAATTTCAAATAGTTCAAACAGATTTTCCATTAGATATCTTAAAGGAAGCAGTACAACAACTATTATTTCCTCTTAAAACGATTATTATCTCTATTATAAAGTTTCTCTAATTTTCGTTCATGGGCTTCTGATAAAGAGATATTTTGATCATTAGCAATACAAATAATTGTGAATAATAAATCTGCAAGTTCATCTTCTAAATCTTTCAAAGTTTCTCCGTCTTTTTTCTTTTTATCGCCATATAAATAATTCATTACTCTTGCCACTTCTCCACATTCTTCACAGTATTACAAATAAAAAAATATAAGAAAATAAAAGATGAAAACGGAAATATAATTCAGATAGCAAAGACGAAAGAAGAATGGAATAAAGGAACCAGAAATGGTACTATGATGTGGTATTTTGCTACTAGATATTCAATAATTGAAATTAATTAATTTTTATAAACAAATAGATGGTTATACAAATAACTGTTTCTATTTGGAGGCCCATTTAATACATATAAAAATCGAATTGAACGAGCTATTAAATATTATTATTCAAAATTACAAAAAAAATATCCAAATAAAAATATTAATATATTAACTCACCATGAATTTGGAAGACATTCGCACGCAACGTTTTTATTAAACGTAGGTTGTGATAGAAAAGATATATATTTTATTATTGCACAACGTTTAGGAGATACAGAAGAAGTAATTAGAAAACGTATGCTAAACCATACGAAGAATTAAATAATGATAAAACTAAATTTTTATTAAGCAGTGAAAATATTAATGAAAAATTGAATAAGAAAGGAGAAAATGTTACGTAAATGTTACGTAAATTACAAATAATAAATAGAAAAAGCCTTATTTAAAGGCTTAGTAAACAACTGGTGCCGATTGGCAGAATTGAACTGCCCTCTGATGCTTACCATGCATCTGTACTACCACTGTACTAAATCGGCTTAAATCAATCATAACATAGAATTTATAAAAATACTATTTAAAATTATCGAATAAAATTAATAAAAGGAGGAAAATATTTATGGGTAAAGAATTTCCTCCTAGTATCCATCCTACTACGTATAATTTAATTGCGATTGCGGTTGCTCTTATTTTAATTGATGATCTAAATGCAAATGAACAAAACTCTTTAGGTAACTGGTTTTTACTTTTAGGACAATACTTAGCCACAAATGCTGCTCAACAACAATTAATTGAATCTAGGATTGAAAATACTAATATTAATATCAATAGCAAAAAAAGCAAAAGTGGTCAAGGAGTTTATGATGAAACTAACAAAAGTAATCAAAATCAAAGACCAGAGGTGGAATTTTTACTAGATGCTGTTAAAAAAATGCAAAAAGAACTAGAAAATTTAAAAAAGGAAGAATAACGAGATGTTTACACTTACTTTATATTTAACATCTTCATATATTATGAGTAAAGGAGGAAAAAATGAATAATAATTGTAATCCATCTTATCAAAGAGCATTAAATCTTGTTAATGAATATCAAAGTAATTATCATCCAAGTTGTTGTTGTGGTGGTTCACGTGGTATTGTTGGGCCAACTGGACCTACTGGACCTACTGGGCCTGCAGGCGGCCCTACGGGACCTACTGGACCTACTGGACCTCAAGGAATACCAGGATTTATCGGACCAATTGGAGCAACTGGACCTACTGGACCTATCGGTGTAACGGGACCTATAGGACCTACTGGACCAACTGGGCCAACTGGACCAACTGGAGAAACGGGTCCTGCCCCTACTCTAGAAATTGGTGAGGTTGAAAC
>CANRBV010000046.1 GCA_947628965.1 uncultured Bacilli bacterium
TCTTTCCTTTCTTTTAAAGTTGTTTTCATAATCACTTTATCAAATAGAAGAAGTATACTAGGAAGTACAGCAATAACAACGAACATACTAACAATTGCTCCTCTTGCAATTAAACTGCATAAAGCTCCAATCATTTCAATTTTAGAATAAATACCTACTCCGAAGGTTGCAGCAAAGAAACACATACCACTTGTAAATATAGAATTTCCACAATAATTTAATGTTTCTAGCATTGCGTCTTTTTTCGTCCTATTTTCTCTTCGTTTTCTTAAATACGTTGTTGTAAGTAAAATCGCGTAATCAATTGTAGCTCCAAGCTGTATTGTACCTAGAACAATTGGTGCAATAAATGGTAATGTTACACCTCCAAAATAAGAGAAACTCATATTGGTAAATATCGCAAATTCAATGGCAGTTATAAGTAAGAATGGTAAGCTTACAGATCTTAATACAAAGAATAGAATAATGAAGATACACACAATCGAAGCTGTATTTACATTTCTAAAATCAATAGCACAAATTGTAACTAAGTCCTTCATTAATGGTCCTTCTCCTGCAACAATGGCTTTTTCATCATAAGTTTTAACAATTTTGTTTATGGTATCAATTTGTTCATTTAATTCATTGGTTGCTGTTTCATAAGTTGAATTTAAAAGAATCATTTCATAGTTTTCGTTTTGAACCATCTTTAATAGATCTTCACCAAGCATATTCTTAGTAATTCCCATTTCTTCTAACTTAGCTAAAGAAAGTACCCAATCGATTCCTTCTACCCCTTCAATTTGTTTTGTCATGTGACTTACATCCTCTGTTTTCATCTCTTTATCAATTAAAATAATTTCTGGACTAACAATATTAAATTGTTCTTTTAGGTAGGCATTTGTTTTAATACTTTCTAAAGTTTCAGGTAAAGATTTATCGAGTTTATAATATACATCTACTTTTCGATAGGCTAAATAGGTTGGTAATAATAAAAGTAGGAATAGAATAAAAATAGAAGTTCTATGTTTAATAATAAATTGATTTAATTTTGTAAAATTAGGAGCAATTTTTTTATGTTTGGTTTTCTCAACCCATTTATCAAAAAGTAAAAGTAAACTTGGAAATAACGTAAGAACACAAACAACTCCTAGTAAAACACCTTTTGCCATAACAATACCTAAATCTTTTCCAAGTGTTAATTGCATTGTACATAGAACTAAAAATCCTGCAATTGTTGTTAAAGAACTACCTGTAACAGAAGTGAATGTTTCATGAATAGCTTCTTTCATTGCTTCATTTTTATCTTTTAATTCACCCTTCTTTTTTTCATAAGAATGATATAAGAAAATAGAAAAGTCTGTTGTAACTCCAAGTTGTAATACTGCAACTAAAGCTTTCGTAATATAAGAAATTTGGCCTAAGAAAATATTACTTCCTAAATTGAAGACAATTGCAAAACCAATATTGGCAAGTAAAAGAATTGGAACAAGATAAGAATCTAAAGATAACTCTAAAACAAAAATACATAGAATGACGGCAATCACAACATAAATAAATATTTCTTTTTCAGATAAATTCATTGTATCCAAGACCATAGAACTCATGCCACCTTGCGTAATAGTATCTTTTGCCAATTTTCGAATTTGTTCCACTGCATTTAATGTTTTTTCACTACTTGTTGAATCAGAAAAAGTAATCATTACGATATTACTATTTTCGTTATGCACCTTCTCTACTAATTCATTTGGTACTATTTCTATGGGAATCGATGTTCCAATGGCATCATACAAACTAAAAACTTCATTTACACCCTCAATGGTTTTAATTTGTTCTTCTAATTTTAATATGTCTTTGCTACTCATATTTTTTGCAACAGCAATAGAATACGATCCCATATTGAAATCCTCTGTTAAAATGTTTTGCCCTTTTATCGTTTCTATATCTTCTGGTAAATAAACGAGTATATCATAATTTACTTTCGTTAATTTCATGCCTACAAAAGAAAGAATTAATAATATGCAAGATAAAATAAAAATAAATTTCTTATGTATGCATATAAAGTTACCAAATTTTTTCATTAAAAACCTCCATCCGTTTTGTATTCTATGATAAACACCTTATAAATTCCACTAACATAATTTATTTTTTGTCGGATAAACAACATTTTTATAAAAATGTAGGCATAAATAATCAACATTTGTATAATTATCTTTACTTTTTAAAATATAATTATATAATAAAATTGGTGAAGTAAAATGGATAAAAAAATAGATTTACGTGTTTTAAAAACTAAAAAGACATTATATCATTCTTTGCAAAAATTAATTAAAGATAAAGCTTTTGAAAATATAAAAGTTGCTGACATTTGCAATGACGCTTTAATCAATCGTTCTACTTTTTATGCTCATTATAATGACAAATATGAATTACTATTGGATTTTATTAACGATTTAAAGAATACGATGTTAAAAGATTTAGAACAAAATGAACAAATGGTAAATACTAAAAAATATTATATGGAAATGATTTCTTTAATCTTAGACCATATAAATTCTAAAAGAGATATTTATAATTCTATTTTAATTAGTAATCGAAGCAGTATTATCGTTGATATTATTGGAGAAGTAGCTATTAAAGATATAAACAAACGAATGGAAATTGGAAATATCCATCAAGGTAATGTTCCTACTGATATTATGGTTATCTTTTATTTAGGTGCTGTAAGTAGTGTATGCATTGAATGGCTAAAGGGCAAAGATAAATATAGTAAGCAAGATATTTTAAATTATTTAGATCAACTAATACCTGACTTAATAAATTAAAAATAAGCTTTATTTTTTAGCTTATCTTTATGAATAATTTAGAATAGATTTTTTTGTTTTTGAAATCTAAACATGACAATTTTCTTCCCTACATTTTTCTTTTGGGCTTTCAATTTCAATCGTTGTGTGACTAATTCCAAGTTTCTTTAATTCTTTTTTCACTATTTCTTTTATATTTTTATTGCTTACAATATGCATAGTTGCGTAATTGCTATATCCATCAATGCTCCAAATATGAATATGATGTACACCCAAAACACCATCAATACTCAATATCGTTTCCTTTAATGAATCTATAGAGATATTCCTTGGCGTTTTTTCTAAAAATAAGTCTATAATTTCTTTAAAATTATGAAAAGCTTCCATAAAAATAAACAAAGCAACGCCAATAGAAAGCAAAGGGTCAATCAAATGAAAATTTGTAAGTTTCATAATAAATGCTCCTATTAAAACAACAAACCACCCTAAAACATCTTCAAGCATATGTAGATTTACTGCCTTTTGATTTAATGAGGAGTCTTCATGCGTGAAATAAGCTGCTAAAAAGTTAACAATACCACCAAATATTGCTAGCAGAATCATTCCATTGTAATGAATTTCAACAGGATTTAAAATTTTAGAAATAGCATTAACGATTACCAAACAAGAACCTACTAATAAAATGATTGTTGTAATAAAACTTCCCATTACAGAATATCTTAGATAGCCATAAGTATAATTATTATCAGGCTTTTTCTTGCTAATTTTTTCTAAATAGAAAGAAAGCCCGATACTTAATGCATCTCCCATATCGTGAATGGCATCGGAAGCAATGGCAACACTCCCTGTAAAAGTACCACCAATAAATTCAAAAATAGAAAAAAAGAAATTTAATAAAAATGCAATCAATATATTTTTTTCGGTTTTATGTTTCATATTAACCACTCAATTCCAAAATAAAACAGCTATAGTTTTATATTTATATATGCTTTTTTATTTATTCAATAGATTCAATTTCCATATAATTTGTAGGGAACCCCATTTTATCTAATATTTTTCCAATACTAATGCTCTCTAATTTGCCATTTAAAGCATTAATTTCGTAATCAAGCTCTTTTATTAAATTATGAAAATCATCTTTACGCAATAATTGTTTTAAAATAATAATCAAAGAAAATAAATCATCTTTACCATAAATATATTCATTATTTAATATAGGTATATCTAATTTTTGATGAAATCTTGTATCTTTAATTGGTCTTTGCACATGATGGTCAAACAAAATTTCTTCATGCGCACATAAATTACGATAATTGGATAAAACTGGTAAGTAGGTTGCAAATTCATAAGGATCGACATTAAAAAATGAAGCTACTTCTTTTTGATCAGTAGGTTTTAAAATTAAATATAATTCACTTACAATTCCAAAAGATAAAACTTTAACAGCAATCCATAAAGGGATATAACCATATCTAGTACTATAATGAGCAGTAGCAGTATGATTATTTGCATTAGAATGAATTTGTCTTTTCATTTTATTAATTAAGTCATTTACTTGTCTTTTCTTTTCCATACTATTATTAAAATTATCTGGATTTAAATAATCATTTTCTTTTATACCATAAGCTTTTGATAAATGATAAGACATGATACTTTTTAAGTTATTTTCAAAAATAAGCAAGTTTTTAAATAAAATATTTCTTACTTGGCGATCAAAATTAAACACACCATAGAGTTCGCGAAAATTAGCACCTGTAACAAAACTTCTATCTTTATTTGATTTCATAAAAAGCATACGATACCCATTAATAAAGAAATAATTTTCTCTAAGTAATACTTCTTTTGCAGTTTCAATATCATCAATTATCATGCCTTTATCTTGTAAAATATTTATTTGTTCATCTAAGGTTTTAAATATCTTATTCACATTATCACCTAATTTATTATAACACGTATTTTTTTTATCCGCATAGTATTTAATAAAAATGTGTTATAATACTTTACAAAGGAAAGTGAAGTTTATGCCTCTTATTACCACTCATAATTTTTTTGCAAACGACGTATACTCTTTAACCCCTAAAAACATCATAAGTACTTTTCAAGAAAAGAAAAACTTTTATGAACTTTTTGCTCAAGGTTTTGATCCTTTTCTCTTTTATGAGTTTTTTAAATTTAAAAAAGAGGAATTACAGGCGTTTTGTCATTTTCACAATACTGATACCTTCTTTTTAAACTTTATTCAATTAATGAAAGAAAAAAATTTAACGCATAATGCTCTTCTTTTAGCATGCCTTTATGGTCATTTAACCCATTATATGCTTGATTCAACGACTCATCCTTATATTGTTTATAAAACAGGAGAATATCATAAAGAAAAACCTGAAACATTAAAATATAATGGTACTCATAATAAAATGGAAATGGAAATAGATGCCTATTTATATGAGCAAAAATACCATAAACCTTATAAAAATTTTGCTATTCATAAACATTTAATTACCAAAGAAAAATTTGATTCTTCTCTTCTTTCTTTTTTAAATGAAGTTTATCAAAAAACATTTAATATTAAAAAAGGTGGAGAAAAATATGAAAAGGGTTGTAAAAAGATGTATTACTCTTATAAATTTCTCATTGAAGATAGAACTGGAATTAAAAAATTTGTTTATCGAATTCTAGATGTATTTAGTCGTAAGAAAAAAGGAGTCTATGCAAACTATAGTGCTCATATTACAAAAGTTCATTTCGAAAATTTAAATTTCAATCATACTCTATGGCGAAATCCCTGGAAAGAAAATTTAAAAAGTACGGAATCTTTCTTTGATTTATACGAAAAAGCAAAACAAAATTGTATTCAATTATTTATTGCAACACACAAATTTATTCAAAATGAAATTACCGAAGAAACATATAAAAACATATTAAAAGATAATTCTTATGTTACTGGTTTTTCATGGCATGAAAAAAAAGAAATCAAATATTTAGAATTTTAAATTTCCCATTGCTCTTGCTATAGTTTTAGCAAGTTTTTTTTGATAGTCTTTTTTTACAAGTAAGCTTCTTTCATAAGGATTTGATAAAAAGCCACATTCTACTAATACTCCTGCTACTTTTAATTCTTTATACATATACGTTGTTTTGGGAATTTGTTTTATCTCTCGGTTTGTATGCAATGTTTCGTTTAATTCTTTTTGTAAATGTTCTGCAATTATTTTATTTTTGGAATGATTTTCATTATAAAATACTTGAGAGCCAAAATAACTAGAATCTTCTAAATAATTTAAATGAATAGATAAATAGTAGTCAGCTCCACTAGTATTAATGATTTTAATACGATTATCAAAGTCACTTTTCTTTCTCCAAGATGCGTTAGGTTTAGATAGATCATAGTCATCATTTCGAATTAAAATAACACTGGCACCCAATCTAGAAAGTTCTTTTTCAAGTTCTAGAGAAATAGAAAGATTAATATCCTTTTCATAAATATTACCGTACATGGTTCCTGGATCTACTCCCCCATGTGCAGGAATAGGAAAAGTCCAAAAATATCATTATTTCTTAAAATTCAATGTTCCATTCTATTTCTATATCTC
>CANRBV010000047.1 GCA_947628965.1 uncultured Bacilli bacterium
GAAATTTCGTGTCTTTTTGTAGTGTCTATAATATCATAAAAATTTATTATTGACAATTCTTAGAATGTCATCAATTTACTAACATTTTTATATTTTTCATGTCTATTAGACATTTTTTCTACTCTAAATATTTTTTTAAATATTGTCCTGTATAAGATTTTTTTATGGTTGCTATTTCTTCTGGAGTTCCTGTTGCAATAATCGTTCCTCCATTATCTCCACCTTCTGGTCCTAAATCAATAATATAGTCAGCAACTTTTATGACGTCTAAATTGTGTTCAATTACTACAACAGTATCTCCATTATCGACAATGCGCTCTAAAATAACTAATAATTTTTTTATATCCGCCGAATGAAGTCCAGTAGTTGGTTCATCTAATATAAATAAACTTTTTCCAGTTGGTTTCTTTTGTAATTCTTTGGCAAGCTTTACACGTCCAGCTTCACCCCCAGACAATGTTGGGGCACCTGCTCCTAACTCTACATAAGATAAACCAACATCCATCATAATATCTAATTTTGATTTTATTTTAGGTACATTTGCAAAAAATTCTTCGGCTTCTTCTACACGCATTTGCAATACTTCCGAAATATTTTTATCTTTAAATTTAATATTTAAAGTATCCTTGTTGTAACGTGTTCCTTTACAAACATCACAAGGAACATAAACATCTGGTAAAAAGTGCATTTCTATTTTTTTTACACCATCTCCATAGCAAGCTTCACATCTTCCTCCTTTTACATTAAAAGAAAATCTTGATTTGTCAAAGCCACGCATTTTGCTTTCCTTCATTTCGGCAAATAAATCACGAATATTATCAAATACTCCAACATACGTTGCAGGGTTGCTTCTAGGCGTTCTACCAATTGGGTCTTGAGAAATTTGGACTACCTTATCGATATTATTAAGACCTTTTATCTTTTTACATTTGCCAGGAATCACTTTAGATTTTGGATATAAACTTTTAAAAACTGACTTATATAACACTTCATTAATTAAACTACTTTTTCCTGATCCTGATACTCCTGTAATACAAACAAACTTTCCTAAAGGGATTTTAACATCAATATTTTTTAAATTATGTTCACTTGCGCCGATAATCTCTAAGAATTTTCCATTCCCTTTACGACGTTTTTTAGGGACATCGATTTTTTCAATTCCTGCTAAGTATCTTCCTGTAATAGAATTTTTATTTTTCATAACTTCTTCAGGAGTTCCACAAGCAACAATTGTTCCGCCTTCTCTTCCAGCGCCAGGCCCTACATCCACTAAATAATCCGCAGCCATCATGGTATCCGTATCGTGTTCAACAACAATCAAAGTATTTCCTAAATCCACCATTTCTTTTAAAGAAGCAATTAATTTATCATTATCCCTTTGATGAAGGCCAATACTTGGTTCATCTAGGACATATAATACGCCACTTAATTTACTTCCGATTTGAGTAGCAAGGCGTATTCTTTGTAATTCTCCACCAGATAATGTCCCTGCCATACGATCTAGCGTTATATAATCTAGACCGACATTTTTTAAAAATTCTAATCGATTTATAATTTCTTTAATAATCAACTTGCTTATTTCTTGTTCTTCTCTGTTTAATTTTAAAGCTTTAATAAAATCTAAAAGTTTACCAATGCTCATTTGGGTCATTTCATAAATATTTTTCTTTCCAACAAAGACATTTAAAACACTTTCCTTTAATCTTGCCCCATGACAAACAGGACACTCAATTTCCATCATGTAATTATCAAGCCATTCACGTATCCAAGTAGAAGAGGTTTCTAGATATCTTCGCTCTAAATTTGTAATGACTCCTTCGAAATAGCGCGTAACGTATCTTTTATTTCCGTTTTTTGCAACATACTCAAAATCTAATTCATCAGGACTTCCAAAAAACAAGATTTGACGTTCTTTTTTGGTTAAATTTTTGATGGGTTTATCCATATCAATATGGTAATAATCGCAAGCCGTTTTTACATCTGTATAGAAAATATTTTGATCATCACTCATTGTAGAAATAGCACCCTCATTAATGGATAGAGAATCATCTGGAATTAATAAACTTTCTGAGATAGCTGTTTTAAAACCTAAGCCTTTACATTCAGGGCAAGCACCAAATGGAGCATTAAAAGAAAACATTCTTGGTTCCAAATCTGGAATAGAATAATTACATTTTACACAAGCAAATTTTTCGCTCCAAAGCATTTCTTCTCCACCAATAACATGAATCAAAACCATACCATCAGCAAGCTTCGTGGAAGTTTCAATTGCCTCAAAAATACGACTTCTTTCTTCTTCTTTTAAAACAATTCTATCTACAATTACTTCTATTGTATCTTTTTTGTTTTTTTCTAATATAATTTCTTCATCTAAAGAACGAACTTCACCATTAATCCTAGCTTTTGTAAAGCCTTGACGTCTTAAATCATCTAAAAGTTCTTGGTGCATTCCTTTTTCTTCTTTAACAACAGGAGCCATTATTTCGAGTTTGGTTCCCATTTCTAAATTCATGACTTTATTAGTCATTTCTTCAATGCTTTGATGTACAATTGGTTCATGGTGATTAGGACAATATGGAACGCCAATTCGAGCATATAAAAGCTTTAAATAATCATAAATTTCTGTAACGGTTCCAACAGTACTACGAGGATTATTATTGGTAGTTTTTTGATCAATGGCAATACTAGGGCTTAATCCTTCAATAGAATCCACATCAGGTTTATCGGAGCCCCCTAAAAATTGACGAGCATAGGAAGATAAACTCTCAACAAATCTTCTTTGCCCCTCTGCATAAATCGTATCAAAAGCTAAACTACTTTTTCCTGATCCTGACACTCCTGTCATAACAATTAATTTATTTTTTGGCAAATCTAAATCCACATTTTTTAAATTATTCTCTCTTGCTCCACGAATAATGATCTTTTGATTATTCACGTTTATACACCTCTTTTTGCATTACTTATTTTACCACTAATTAGTTTTTTTTATTTGCAAAAATACTATAGCATACATTTATTCGTACTGCAAGAAAAAAGATACATATTTCTCTATGTATCAAATAATTTAATCTAAAAAATTAAAAATTACTTTACTGCTAAAACAATACGGAAACTATCCGAGCTAATAGCCGCTCCTGTGTCTCTTGTAAAAGCAAATACACCAGAACGTTTGCCTCCACCATAATGTCTAGAACGAACAAACCATGGATAATCGTTATAAATAAAATGCCCCAGATCACCATTCATGGAAGAAAAATATTCTTCATTAGATTTACCAAATGGACCGATTTCACCTGTTGCATCTCCAAGTATTCTTCTATCAAAACGCGTAACAGATGTTCCATAATTATATACATCAAAATACCGTTTATCCTTCAAGTCGTTTTCGGTTAAAATACTCGAACCATAACTAAGTTCATTTGATTCACTTTGATACATAACACTTGCCATATATTCCCAAGCTCCACCACTCATATCATAAATTCCTGTATAGTTTCCCGTTGTACTCGCTTTTACACTTAAAGAATTTTTATAGTTAAACGTACTGGTTGTATCTTTTTCGCGCTCTGCTTTAGCTTCACTACTACTAATGTCTTTACCAGCAAACCCTGTAATATAATTACTATTATTATTGATAGTTATCTCTGTACAATTATTTTCTGTTTCACAACGCCCAAAAACTGATTGTGTTAGATAAGCGACAGCTCCCCATTCCGTATTCTTCATCATATGACTTTGTAATTTTTCTTCATATGCAAGAGATGTTTTAAAAGCATTCCCCACACTTATTCCTCTCCAACTATATTGATTTGGTTTTATGATAAGTTGTTCAGTTTCAGTATCATTATTATGCTGTGTTGCATCATTAGTCGACGTAATATTTTTATTACCTGTTTCAAATTTTCCTATCCATAAACCTGTTGTATTAAATGCAAGGAAGGCTGGATGCGTCATATAATCTCCTACCTCACACTTTCCGCTTTCCCCTGATAAACCTTGGTTTCCTTCTTTGTTCATTGGAGTTGTACATTCTCCATTTATGCTATCATCTGTATTTACAATTCCAAAGTGTATATCTATTGCTTGATTTTGTTTATCGCTATTTACTTTTGTAGTAGATTCATATTTTCCTAATTGATTATCAAATAATTTGTAACTATACTTAGGTATCCACACAAAATAACTTTCTATATCCTCTTCTGGTATTTGTGCTCCCTCTTCATAATTTTCTGATGTTTTACCTTCTACTAAAATAATTGCATTGGCCCAATTTTTTTCTTTATAGTTATACCAATTTTTATCTTTTTCGTTTATTTTAGTTACAATTCCACCCTCTCCAATTGTTACTGGAATCATTCCTTCTTTTAAAACTGGCTCCGCCCCATTTAATTCACTTTCTTCATTTATAGAAATAAATTTAATTGTACATTTTATTTTTGATGCATTATCTGAATTTTTTATTTCTTCTAGACTCCATTTGCTATTATTCCACTTTGCTGTTACATTATCGTCACAGTCTACTTGTTCTACTATATATCCATCTTTTTTATTAGGAAAACTAGTATTATTATTTTGAATTTTTCCATCTATAGTAAAAGCTAATGTAATATCTTTTGTACTAAAATTTGGTACTGTTCCTTTTAACACATCAAAAGTGGCATGCTCTTCATAAATTGCAAATGTTTTATAAAGACTTATTCCTCCAATTACTAAAGTTAAAATAATTATTGTTCCTATTAAAATTTGTTTTTGCTTTTTATGTTTTGTAAATTTTTTTAAGCCTTCTGGTTTCTTTCCTTTATTTTCTAATATACCCCCCCCCCAGACGGCTACTAGTCTTGGTTGAGAGGCTCTCTTTAAAATAATTCATATTTTAATCCTCCATATCTTAATTTAAATTTTACTCTATTTTGTACATTTTGGCAACAAGAAAAATATAGAAGCAGCATTAAGGAGTGAAAATTTTTCGCAATCAGCCAATTTGGTATAATATAGAAAAGGTGGTTGATTAAATTGATGACAAGAAAAGAAAAAAGAGAGTTAATGAAAGATAAGTCGTTGGTATGTACTTTGATTATTGACA
>CANRBV010000048.1 GCA_947628965.1 uncultured Bacilli bacterium
TTTGCTATTTCTACCAATTTAGTCTTACAAATTCTATTTAGTTCTATTTTCTGAAATTTAACTTTTCATTTGAGCTTAAGATACTCTTTTTGCAACCACAACAAGTCTCCCATCTTTTTCTGAATATTCACAGGTAGATAATGTAATTAATTCCTCAGGATATATAGCGGTTGTTTTTATATCATACAAAGATAATTTTTTAATATTTTCAATATAATTTTTATAAGAATCTTCTTCTTGTTTTCCATAAAATTTATAATATTTAAAATCCGTATCACTAACATTATAAACTTTTGATAAAAAAACTGCTATAATTTCATATTCTTGTTTTTCTTCTAATGTATAATAAATAATATTTTTATGTGCTTCATAATACGCTTTTTTCTTATAATTTAATAAATCATGAAACATAGTCCCATTATTCATATTATGTCCATGAATTAATATATTAATGTCCTTTGGAGACATATCTTGATATTTATCAATAAATAAGGACCCTGCCGTACTTTTCTTTTTATAAAAATCTCTTCTTAAATAATAATCTTCTCCTCTTGTAAACATCACAGGATAATCTATTTTTGTATCTTCTATCTTAAGCCATCCAATTAGATCATTATTTTCTTCATAAAGTTTTTGAATCTCTACAAGTTTAGGATCTACTTCATCTTTATTTAGGGGTAAAATAATATTTTCAACTTCTATTTTAGGTTGATGAAAAATAAAATTTTGATCAATAAATAAAATTCCTAAAATAGCAAAGGAAAGGATGAAGAAAATAAAAGCTATAACGATATTTCTTTTTCTTTTTTTCAGTTTACTCATCTCTTTCCTAAAAAAAATATAGGTTCACTATATTTTTATTATTGCAAAGCAAAGTAAATTTTATACTAATGTTAAATTGACTTTTTCTTTTTCTTTGTCTACAGAATCGACCTTACAATTTACTATGTCTCCTACATGAATGACATCTAAAGGATTTTTAACAAATTCCTTACTCAATTTAGAAATGTGAATTAATCCATCATTGTGAAGTCCAATATCTACAAAAGCTCCAAAAGAAACAACATTTCGAACTGTTCCTACTAATTCCATTCCTACTTTTAAATCATCAATTGTCAAAACATCACTTTTTAATAAGACATCATCTAAATCGTCTCGAGGATCAAGTCCTGGAGTAACTAATTCTTTTAAAATATCTTCAATAGTATAAAAATCAGCATTTAATTGTCTACTTAGTTTTTCTATATCTACATTTTGAATTGTATTTATAAATGTTTCATCTTTATTATAAATATCTAAATTTAATATATTTAAGATATTTTTCGTAAGTTCATAACTTTCAGGATGGATTTTTGTTCTATCTAAAGGATTATCCCCATCATTAATTCTTAGAAATCCTATAGATTGTTCATAGATTTTATCATTCATTCCCGCTAAGTTTTTAATTTCTGTGCGGTTTTTAAAGGCTTGTTTTTTCTTAAATTTATCGATACTTTCAATACATTTTTTATTCAACCCAGAAATATATTTTAAAATACTTGTACTGGCAGTATTGATATTCACTCCTACTTCATTCACAATTTTAGACACGGTAAAATCCAAAGCTTCTGTTAAATCTTTTTGATTAACATCATGTTGATATTCTCCAACCCCTATGCTTTTGGCATCTATTTTAACTAACTCGGATAGAGGATCTTGTATTCTTCTACCAATAGAAATAGCACTTCTTTTTTCAACCGTTAAATCAGGAAATTCAAGAATCGCAAGTTTGCTAGCTGAATAAACACTTGCCCCTGCTTCACTAACCAAATTATATTTTACATCTAATCCTTTAATAGCATCGGCTACAAAGAATTCACTTTCACGAGAAGCCGTTCCATTTCCAATTGCTATTATATTTGCATGATATTTCATAATCAATTCTCTAAGAATTTTTGTGGCTTCTACAACCTTTTTATGAGGTTCATGAGGATAAATAGTGGCAATTTCTAAAACCTCGCCATATGGATTTAAAACAGCCAACTTACAGCCAGTTCGAAAAGCAGGATCAAAACCAATCACAGTTTTATTCTTTATCGGTTTTGTCAATAAAAGTTTTTCTAAATTTTCTTTAAATGTTTCTATAGCTTCTTTACTAGAGCGATCAAAAAGCATCGTTCTAATTTCTCTTTCTACACTTGGAAGAATTAACCTTTTTAAAGCATCGGTAATTGCATTTTCGACAATTAAAACCACATAAGAATTTTTATTTTTAATTATCTTATCTTTATAATTAGATATTATTTTATCCAAATCATATTCTAAATGAATAGATAAAATTCCTTCACTTTCACCACGATTCATTGCAAGAATACGATAATGTTTCACATATTTAATACGATCAGTAAAATCATAATACATATCATAAACTTTTTTCTCATCTACACTATTTTTCTTTTTTTTACTTACAATCATTCCTGTATTATAAATAAATTGACGTACCCAACCTCTTAAATAAGCATTGTCACTTATCCACTCACTAATAATATAAGAAGCATTTAAAATAGCGTCCTCTACTTTCATGTTAAAACCACTTGCTAAAACGTCAATATTTCCATTTATAGGAAAAGACATAATCTTTTTCGCTAAAGATTCTAAACCAAGTTTAATAGCTTCTGTTGCTTTCGTTTTCTTTTTTTCTTTAAATGGGCGATATAAATCCTCTACCTCTACTAACTTTTCGCAAGCTTTAATTTTTTGTTCCAATTCATCCGTCAATAAATCTTTCTCTTTAATTAAACGAATAACATCTTCTTTTCTTTTCTCTAAATTACATAAATAATTATAACTTTGTTCAATTGTTGCAATTTGTTCTTCATTTAATGCCCCTGTTGCTTCCTTTCGATATCTTGCAATAAAAGGAATAGTACAATCCTCACTTAATAATTTTAAAACTGCTTGCACTTGACTTTCCTTTATATTTAATTCATTCGCTAAAGTTTTTGTAATATTCATAATTTTCCTCCGAAAAATAAGATATAGATAGTGTCTATATCTTAACCTTTATTAATTATAATCTATATTCAAAAAGAAATCTAGAATTATATCCAAATTACTTAACGATTATAAACATTTTCTTTTCAAGTATAAAAAAATAGATTGTATTTTTTCAATCTATTTATGAAATTCCTTTTATAAATATTTTACCACTTATTGTTTTATTCATATCATCTTTTTGATCTTTATCCGTATTTTGATAAGTTATTGTAACTTTATAAGTACTTGTTTGTCCACTTGGCAGTGTAATTTTATTAGTACTTAAATTTGCATTATCTTGTGTTTTAGGAAAAGTTCCTTTACCTATTTCTTTATCATTCTCAGTTAAAACATAAGTAATATCGTCTTTATTTATAAAATTATTTTCTAAATCCAATACAGAAATATAATAATATAAATCGGGTCCTTTATTATTTGTAATTGAAAAAGTTTTTGTAAAAGAATCTCCTGGTATCATATTTTCAATATTAATCACATTATCTTCATTAAGCGTTGTCTCAACAGTAGCTGTGATATTACTAATACCAACATCTTCAGATTTCGTTTTCGTTTGTGAAGTATAAAATGCATAACTTACTGCTGTAATCATTGCAATAAATAAAACCACTGCAACTATAGATACAACTATAGTCTTTTTATTATCAGCCATATCATCACCTATTCTCTATATATTTATTATCTATTATTCTTTATTTTTTGTCAATTTATAATCTTCATATCTTACTTTTTTTGACAAAAAAAGCTATTGATTTACCAATAGCTTTCATTGTAAAAACTAACAAAAATATTTCTATGCAGCTGGTGTATACAATTCTGAAGCAGGAGTTCCATCAAGTTTTAATGTAACACTAATTGTTTGAGCTTTATCAGTAGAAGTTTGATCTTTTCCTGTATTAGGATATTTTACTACAAGATAATAATATTTTGTTTTTAAATCCTTTGTATTTATTACTCTTTTTTGTAAATCACTATCATGTTCATCAATTTCTTCACCACTAGTATTTTTATCAATAGTAGCAGATGTACTAGCTTTTAATTTTCCTGAAGCAATTTTTGTTCCTGATAAAGTATTTTGTAGTCTCTCAATTATTGCAGAACCTGAACAACTTGTGGTATCTTTATCATTACCAGCATCTTTATCAGAATACCAAAATTTAGTAGTATTTCCTTCCATTTTTTGTTGTAATTCACAGATCGTATTATCTTCTGCGTTTAAATCACTATCTTCTTTTGATACCATCCAAAGTTCCCAATCTAATGGTGTAGAAGTATTATTTGAATATTCAATTTTCAAGTTAAATGTTGCTTGATAATCATTTTTATCACCTTCAACTTGTTTAGCAATTTCTGCTTTTGCTCCATATACACCTATTCCACCTGGATAATCCAATTTTTCAAATTTGCTGGCAGTACCATTAAAGGTTATAGTAGCACCATTTAACTCATTGGTTGTTACATTAGCACTATTTCCTGTATTTGTTGTTTGTGTTGAAGCTGTAAAGTATGCAAATGTTGCACCTACTACTGCAACTAATAATGTTGCGATTGCTATTACCGTTAATAAGATTGTATTTCTTTTTTCCATATTTTTCTATCCTCCTTACAATAAAAATATTATCAAATTAATAAAATTTAATCAATACCTTTTTTGTATTTTGACAAAAAATTTAAATAAAAAAAGAAAACAATTTGAATTATTCGTTTTCTTTTTGTAATTTTTTTAGTTCTTCTATTGATAAATTAGTATATTTAGAAATTATATCTAAGTTTACTTTATCTTCTAGCATCTTCTTAACAATAGAATGAGGGGCTTCATCCATACCTGTTTCTTTGGCATCTGCTATTTGTTGACGATGCTTCTCTTCTATATCATAATATCCTGCAAAT
>CANRBV010000049.1 GCA_947628965.1 uncultured Bacilli bacterium
TCATCAATTTAATCAACCACCTTTTCTATATTATACCAAATTGGCTGATTGCGAAAAATTTTCACTCCTTAATGCTGAGCGATACAATTTTTTCTTGACAAAAACATAGAATATACTATATAATTTGATTGTTACAAAAAGAGGAAAGAGATTTTATATCCACCTGATTGCTAATAGTGATAGGTAAAAAAGCCATAAATTGATAAAAGAATGCTTTTTAGGTGGATACAGAGTATCTACCTTTTATTATGTATGGAGGTGCATTTCTATAGCAAACGATAAAAACGAATTGCCAATTAATGAACATATCAAAGTAGAAGAATTAATGGTAATTGGACCTAATGGAGAGCAAATGGGTATAAAAAAGCTAAATGATGCTTTAACACTTGCTAATTATGCAGGACTTGATTTAGTTCTAATGAATAAAGAAGGCAATCCTGCCGTCGCTAAAATTATGGACTATAACAAGTTTAAATATGAAAAGCAAAAAAAACTAAAAGAAGCCCAAAAAAAGCAAAGAGAAACGAATAAAGAATTAAAAGAATATCGTTTATCTGTTACCATTGATGTTCATGATTTTGAAACACGCATTAAAAATGCGCAAAGTTATTTAGAAAAGGGTCATAAGATTAAAGGTTTAATTCGTTTTAAAGGAAGACAAATGGCTCATACAGAATTAGGACGTGATGTTTTACTAAAATTTGCAGAAGCATTAAGTGCTTATGCCGATATTGAGTCAGAGCCAAAACTAGATGGTAAAAGCATGTATATGATTTTAGCACCGAAAAAATAAATAATAAGAAAGAAGGATGTAAGATGGCAAAAGGACCAAAACAAAAAACACATAAAGCAAGTAGCAAAGTATTTAAGAAACGTGCCAATGGTACTTTATCTTATAAGAAAAGTGGAGGTAACCACAAAACAAACAAAGATAGTGCTAAGCAAGTTAGACAAAGAAGAACGAAAGGTACATTAAGTAAAGGAGATACTGACAGAATTAAGTCAGTAATCTAGTAAGGAGGGTTAAAAATGACAAGAGTTAAAGGTGGAACTGTATCTAAAACAAGAAGAAGAAAAGTATTAAAACAAGCTAAAGGTTACTTTGGCAGTAAACATAGACTTTATAAAACAGCGCAAGAACAAGTTTTCCATAGTGGAACCTATGCTTATCGTGATAGAAGAGCTAATAAAAGAAACTTTAGAAAATTATGGATTACGAGAATTAATGCTGGTTGCCGTGCAAACGATATCAGTTATTCTAAATTTATGAATGGTTTAAATATTGCTGGTATTGAAATTAATAGAAAGATGTTATCTGAACTTGCTATTGATGATGCAGCATCATTTACTAAATTAGTAGAGGTTGCAAAAGAAGCATTAAAAAGTGGTAAGAAACCAGTAGAAAAAGTAGAGAAGAAAGTAGAAGAAAAATCTGCTCCTAAAAAAGATGCAAAAGCATCAGTATCTACTAAAAAGGAAGAAAAGAAAGATTATAGTAAAATGACTTTAGCAGAATTAAAGGATGTTGCAAAAGAACAAGGTGTTAAAGGTTATTCTACTATGAAAAAAGATGAATTAATTAGTAATCTAAAATAATACTCGAAAGGGTATTTTTTTTGATTTTAGTAAAAAAGAAGATACATTTTGACAAATGTATTTTTTTTAGGTATAATAGGCAAAGTTTTGAAGGGGGATACTATTTATGACATATGTTAAGGATCAAATTGTTTATCAAAATATGATTTATAGAGTATATGATTTATTAAAGAAACAGGAGCTATCCATCGATGTTTATCGTATGAAACGAAAAGAAGGACTTTCGATAGAAGAAGCTTTTCAACATTGTATAAGAGTAAAAAAAAGACAAATGTGTCGAAAAGAAAAAAATGTTTTAGAAATTGCTAAGACAAGTGGTTTTTCTAAAAAAGTTTTTTATGAAGGACTTTATCAAAATAAATCTATAGAACAAATTGTGAATGAGCAAAAACAAAAAAGAAACCAAAACGAAGAGTATTTGAATTACTTATATGCGATTGGATTACCTAAAGATTACACGAGTTTAACAGAGTTTTGTAATCAAAATAGTTTAAATGCTGGTTTAGTTCAAAAAAATATTCAAAATGGAATGGATCTTTATAATGCCGTACTCTATTCTTTTGAAAAAAATCATATGTCATCAAATAAATATGTTTATTTAGGAATTCAATTAAAATCTCTTGCCCAAAAGTATCAATTGGATTATATGAAAATTTGTTTCTGGCTAAGAAATGGTAAAAATTATAAAGAAGCTATTGAAAGAACAATTTTTACGAAAAGTTTCTATAAAAATATTGGTGGTCGTGCTAATTATCTTTGGAAATATTATCAAACAGAATTTTTACAAAATAAGAAAAGTGATGATATTATAACAGATGAGGAGCTTATTGCTTTAACAGATTACTATTTAAAAATAGAAAAAATACAAAAAAATTTTTTATATTATAGTTTTTTAAGTAAATTATCTATTCCAGAATATAAAGAATTAAATATAGATGACAGAGTTAAAAAGGTATTAGTAAGTCATGACTTTATTCCTTTTACTCTATCTGAACTTTATTATCTTTTAGATTTTGAAAATGGATTAATGACCGATTTTTCTTTCTTAGAAGATTTAAACATTTGGGTATATAATGGAAATAGAGAAGTTTTACAAAGATTGAAAAAACCAAGCTGTTAATGTTACGCTTGGTTTTCTATATAATAGGCATAGTATTCATCAAAAGTAATATTTTCTTGATGAATAATTTTTGCAACTTCTTCTCCGACATATCTCCAGTGCCATGCTTCAGCGCTATATCCTGTTAAATATTCTTTACCTTCGGGATATCTTTCGATAAAACCATATAAATAAGCATTATCTTTTAACCAAGTATAAGCTTCTGAATCTTTGAATGTTGCAGTTGATTGATTACTCATTTCAAATACATCAATACTTAATCCAGTCTGATGTTCCGAATGCCCTGGTCTAGCAGCAATTTTATCAGCTTCTTTTTGACCTAAACTTGCTTTTTTAGAGTTATAGACATCTTCTTGTTCTTTAAAATCACGATAACTGGAATTAACGATTAAAGTTAAACCTGATTTTTGAGCAGCATTCCACATAGATACATAGGCATCATTGGCTTCGCTAGAGATTCGATTGCCTTCGTAAGAATAGCGAATGCTAATATCGGAAATTTCTAATGGTTCAAAATCCTCAGGAAGAGTATAGTACTTATTTACATTAATTAAGATTCCTAAAGAAGTATCGGTTGGAATATCATGTTCATAATATTTATAATCGGCATTTACATTCACAATTGCAATAACATCTTTTGTAGATGCTTCCTTATTGTTACTAGCGTATTCTAAATAACGAGATAAGTTACTATGTATATAATATTTTTCTTGTACTAATTCTAAGATATAAGAATTTTTTTCCATACTTAATAAATTTTCTAATTGTTCTGGCTTTTGATAAAAATCAAGTAATTTTTTTGCTTCTTCTAAAGTATAACCATGTTCCACTAATTTGTATTCATAAGTTTGTTTATATTGGTAATCTTTATAAAATTTTATTCCTACAATACCTACTACAATAAGTATAAGAACTACAATGCCAATATAAAGAATTTTTTTATTTTCTTTTAGTTTGTCCATATTTAAAACGCCTCTTTCTATTTTTATTTATTATTTTTATTATATCACATTCTTTTAAAAAGATTAAAAAAAGAGAAAGGGTTTACAAATTCTTAGACTTGTAGTATTATGGTTATAAGATAGATGGAGGTCTTAGAGATGGAAAATAACAAGTTAGTATTAGAATTGTGTCCCAATTTCTATCGTATTATTAATTTTGAATATTTTGAAGAAGATGTTGTAACAGAAAAATTAATTAAAATTTATGAAGACTTTATCTTTAAAGCTGATCTTACAAATGAAGAAGAGAAAAAAGCTGTTAAAAAAATTGATTATGTTTTAGGAAAATATATTGATGATAATTTATTTAGAAGAAAAATGCAAAAAGAAATTTATAATGTAAGAGTTTCAGTTGCTTATAAAAATAAATTGCTGGCTATTGTAGAAAATATTATTGCTATATTTAATCATTACGAAGAAGATACCACACGAAGTATATATATTGCTAGATGGATTTAAGAGATGAAAATCTCTTTTTATTTTTGAAATGTAGGTTTGTCAAACAAAAGTGACAGAGTCACGACAAACCAACGATAGGATTATTTTAATTTGTTAAAATAATCAC
>CANRBV010000050.1 GCA_947628965.1 uncultured Bacilli bacterium
GAAATGCCTATTAATCCTATTGGAATTATCTACTCTAAAAAGTCAATTAATCATATTGCTCGTGATTTTGTAAATACAATAATTAAAAATTAATTATCAAATTTTTCTATTCTTTTTATATTTATGCCCACTACTAATATAGATAATGTAAGCAATACCATAACTATATTTAATATTAATTGACTACTACTTATACCAACAAATAAAAGCATTAAATATCCTACAATTCTACCACAATTTAATATACCTTCTCTAATTGCAAAGAATTCAATTTGATTACTATTATCTACAATATAACTATCTGATATATTAAATAATCTTATTTCTCTTGTTATTGTAAGTAGTGAAGTAAAAATAACATAGCAAATATTATAAATAATTATAGTTATATTATTTTTTAGAAGTAGAAGTAATAAAACTGATAAAATTGGTAAAATGCTAGATATAAGAATTACTATTTTATCATCTTTATTTTTATAAATTTTTCCATATAAGTGAACAAATATCATTGATAAAATTGTTGCTATTGAAGTAATAATTCCAAGATTTAAATTTGTTTTAAATGAATTAAATATCAATATTGTCATTAATATTTCTAAAGCTCCATCGCTTACATTCATACCTATAAAGAATTCTACAATAGATATTTTCTTTATTTGCTCGTTATTCTTTAATTTGTTCCATGTGTTTTTTAAATTAAATTTATGCAAAATATTTTCTTGTTCTGGAGTTAATAAAAACGAAAGTAAAATTTGACCTAACGATATAAATAAAATAATAATTGCCGTTAATTCATAATTAGTAGCAGTTATTATTGATCCTAATAATACAGGACATAATACTCCAATAATTGATGAAACAATTTTAGATTTAACTGTGTATTCAGTTCTATAATTATTTTCAATTTTATTAATTACGAATAAATTATATGGAAACCAATATACACTAGAAGATATTCCATATAAAACTGATATTAATACTAAATGATTTACAATATTTTCTTTTAAAATAATGATTGTTAATATATAAAAGAAATTTAATATTACACCAATTCTAAACATACCTATTCTAAATTTATTTTTTATTATACTTGCTACTATAAAACTTCCAACTGCAAGCAATATATATGAAAATATATAATATATGGATAAATCAACAATACTTTCCTGTGAAATTTTAATAAAATAAGCTGTTAAAAATGGTCCTAAAAATAGTACCATTATTTTTTTCATAGCATCTATTGCTATAATTATATTACTCTCTATTTTTTTGTTTTTCATAACTATCACCTATATTATTTCATCTATTAGATTAGAAACACTTTCATATTCATTTATAGATATTTCTTTTAACTCATCTACTGCATTAATCATTGCATATCCATTAAAATCTTTAATCATTTCTATATCACTATAACTATCTCCAATTGTATAAACATTCTTTTTTAATATATTTAATCTATTTATTAGTAGATTTATAGCATTTGATTTGTTAGTCTTATTTGAAATTATTTCTAATGAATTTTCTGTAACATAATAAGAATTAATATAATTAGCATATTTATTATTTATGATTTTATCAATAAGCATTGCTTCTTCTTTTGAATTATATTCAATATTTATCTTTGTTAAATCACTATGTTCAAAGTTGACTCTACTTTCTAATTTACTACAACAAAAGCTTTTTATTGATTCATTTAATTGTAAATCTTTTTTAATATTATTTATGATTTTATTATTTATTGAAAAATTTGCAAAAATATTATCATCTTTATCTAATATTGTTGCACCATGATTAATAATTACATAGTCATATTCAAAATTATACTTATCTACTTTATTATGAAAATCAAAATGACTTCTACCTGTGGCGATAACAAATATATTTCCTTCTTTTCTAAATTTAGCAACTGCTTTTTTATTAATTTCAATATCTTCATCATTTAAATAAAAAGTTTGGTCATAATCACTAACTAATATCTTTTTATTTGCATTCACAATGAACACACCTCTTTCTTGTTGATTAATTTAAATATTAACTCATATATTATTATATCATCATACAATATTTTATTAAATAGAAATCATCATTGAGATAAAATCTTAAAAAACCTAGTTTAATTTTTACATTTATATCAATTTGAAATTCCATATTTAAATAAAAACTTTTTAATAATTTCTTTTGATTATTTCTATAAATTGTTCTATTTAATTTATTATCTATATCCATTAATAAGTTATTTATTGATTCTAAATTCACTGCAAATTTAATAAATTTTTCTTACTGATTTTGAACTTATTCTTAATATCACATTCTAAAAACTTTGCTTTACATTATATAAAAAAATGTATATACTATGTTTAGGGAGAGGAGTTTGTAATATGTTAAAAAATAGATATTATCGACTAAGTTTAAATGATGATAAGGGAAAAAACTATTTATTAAGAGTAAAAAAAGATTTCTATACGGAGGGTGTTAGTGTAGATGAAGATAAATTATTACAAGGTTATTTTTATTTTAAAGATTATATGAGTTTAAGTATTTTGGATAATAATGATTTAGAAGCTAAAATTTGGGAACATAAGGGGATTGTTGGCTCTATTGAAGAAGGAGTTGCTTATGGGGGGTTAGATGAAGAATTTATTTCCTATAAATGTTCAAGTAAAATTGATGTTAATCTAGAAGAGATTACTGATAAAGAATTAATTGGTAAAATAGATTTCTTAATTAGGAGTTCTATTAGAAATTTAAGTCCAAATAATAGACAAATTTATGATTTTTTCAATCAAAGAAGAAAACAATATTTTCAAGAGTTTAAATCAGATATTACATCGCCTATTTATAATGTTGATGGAACAGAATATATTGAGATTGATGATCCCAAACTTGATTTTACACGTGAAGATTTAAAAGAAATTGGGCAATATTTACAAAGCCTTAATCAAAAACAAATAGTTAATGGAAGAGATGAAAATGGAAAGAAAATAAGAAAAAGAGCCATTAAAAATAAAAATAAGCCAAAAATGTTAATTAAAAATAAATAATGAAAGAAAGTAAGTAAGATAAGAAAATAATAATCGTTTTCTAGTTTTAATTACAATTTAATGATTGTTATTTTGCAAAATCTAGATAATATATTTTGATATATACCGAAAAATATGCCTATGAAAAAGAAATGTTACGGAAGTTTCTTACTCATAATAGTTAAGTTTGCATAAACTAACTTTCTATAAAATTATATATGAAAATTTTAAAGGGAGCGTTAACATGGAGGAAATAAAATTAGAAGAAGTAAAATTAAAAGAAATAAATTTTTTTGCTCTTCGAAAATTACAAAGTCAAGGAACAAAAAGTACAATTTATACTGATGGAGTCGTATGCTATAAATTTTTAGATGGCTTATATTCTGATGAAAAGAAAAATTTATACAAAAAGTTTCTTGATATGGATGGAATAAAAATTAATGATGTTTTATTGCCTCAATCTTTAATAACGGAAGATGGTAACTTTAAAGGTTATACTATGAAATATTTTGCAAATTCTATACCATTATCAGATAAATTTTTAAAAAGACATTTTAATTGTAATGAATTACTTGTTTATGTAGAAAAAGCAAGTAAAATATTAAGAAATCTTCATAATAATAGAATCATTTGTCAGAATTTAAGTTTTGGAAATATATTAGTTGATGATGATGACAATATTGCATTTTGTGATATAGATGGTTGTACCTATGGGGAACATACTTCATCATTTATCTCTGGGTTATTAAATGATTTTTTAATTGATTATAGGCATTCTAAATTGGTTATAAATGAAGATTTAGATAAATTATCTATGATTTTGTCTTTTTATCTTACAATGTATGGACAATTATTACAGAAAATAACGAGAAGACAATACCACACTTTATCTGATAAAATCCAAACATTAGAGAATTTACGAGATATTGCTAATATGTTGGTTGATAAAAGTTCTCTTATAACAGATTTACCATATTTAGATGAAGCAATTGATTTAACTGATAACTATGAAATAGATAGAAAAAAGGTTTTGACTATGAATAAGAATCAAAGAAAATTTAAAAAATTTTAAAAAGCGATAAGTTGTAAATAACTTCGAATGTTCCTTTACAAAATATTGATGATATGTTAACATATAGCGAACAAAAATGCCACTTATGTGTCAAAACTTAAACTTTATAAAGGAGCTAATTATGATTGACAATAAAATAATTAATTATGTAAAAAAATTAGTTAATAAATTAGAAGATTC
>CANRBV010000051.1 GCA_947628965.1 uncultured Bacilli bacterium
TGTTGGTTCTAGTAGTATGGAAAGGTTTGATTTATCTTATGTTGGTAGGACTGTTTCATATTCTGCATTTGATTTAACTTTTGTTGCTTATAATTCTTCTGGCGCATTGCTTTCATTTAGTGATTTTGACGCTGGTGCTGATTCATTGAAGAGAACTGTAAAGATTAATTTCTATTATGCTAAGCGATTTCCATATTCCGGTATTTATAGTTGTTTAAATTATGATTTTACTCCGACTTATTATAAGTCCGGTGATGACTATCGTGATTCTGAATGTAAAACATCTTTTGTTGTTGATAGTTTTGGTTATATTACCATTCCTTTTCCAGTATATACATGTGATACTCCTGATTTTACATATAATTCTTATTATGAGCCCCAGTATAGAATAGGTTCTGTGGTTTTTAATTTAGCTTCCAAAGATGGTGCTTCAATTAATAATTATTATCCTAATATTCAGATTGTTAATGAGTCTACTAATATCTATACTAATCCTTCTACGGGTGAGCAATCTACTATCAATTCCTGGACTTATGATTATTTATCACGTACATACCATCTCACACTTGAAGATGGTTCGTTGCTTGATATAGAATTTGGCGACAATTCGATTAAAGTTAATGTAAATGGTGAGTTGTCGCAAGAGTACTACTACACCGTGGAGAAGGATACTGAGCCGACCCCTACTCCTCAGCCTACGCCGGTGGACCCCTCTGTTACCCCCACCCCTGACCCTGGTCCTACTCCCGAGCCCGGCCCTGATCCGGATAATCCAGATGCTCCGGATGGTTTCTTTGAGTGGCTCAAACAGTGGCTCATTGAGTTCAAGGAGTGGCTGGGCGACTGGCTGGACAAGCTCTTTAATAAAGAGCCTGGTGACATCACCATAGACGAGAGCGATAATAGCGTGCACATCAATGACCAGGATGATTTAGATTATGACATATATTATACAGATGATCAGGGTGAGGAACGAAAGACTTCTCTGCGCGATCTCCTTCATAAGTTCGACTTCCTCCGCGATATTTACGACATTGGACGAGACCTTTTCTCCATCGTGGGTGCAGATGCTGCTGTGGCGCACGCTTATAATTCTACTGGGTCTGTTGATATTACTCCTTATCTTGGCGATCTTCGTACCGTAGCCGCTGCCGACGTCATGCCCATTGCTGGCGGCTCCGGTGCTCCTTCGCTAAAGATGGACCTGGGCGCTGCCAATAGTCACTATGGCTACACCTATGGCGGCGAAGTAGAAATTTTGGATCTGTCCTGGTACACCCCTTATAAGGCTACTGTGGATAACCTGTTGTCCGGGTTCCTATGGTTGTTCTTCGTCTGGCGGTTGTTCAAACATGCGCCTAATATCGTGTCCGGCGCGGGCATGGTTACGGATAAAGCCGAAGATATTCGTGCAGGAAAGAGGTCACGTGAATGAAAACATTGCTGTTTATTCTTTTATTTGTCATTGTCATCGCTGCCCTGGTGCAGCTGCCGGACATAGAGATCAACAAGGATGATGTCGTCAGCTCCAATGTGTTCACCTATATCCGCGCTGCCATGTACTTCATCCCATCTGGCACCGTGTTCACCATCGGCGGTATCATTCTTTCGTTGTGGATTTTCCGCATCATTGTGGCTGTGGTAAAGGTCATGTGGGATATGCTTCCGGTGGGTTGATATGGCGAAATCTATACTTTCCCTTTTCTGGTCCATCTTCAAGTTCTTCATTATCCCCCTGGTCTTTATCGTCGGCCTTGTGTGCATTACCCTTATGCTGTATTTCATCATCTATTGCGCGAAGGGTAACCGTCCAAAGACCGGCGAGTATATCCGGGTGAAGCGGTCCGGTCTTATTAAAAGTTTTTTCTTCCTCTTTCCCATGCAGTACATAAAGGACTACTTTGCCCGGGACCCTGAGTTCTTCAAGCATCAGGGCTGCATCATCTTCACCGGGCGTCAGGGCAACGGTAAGACTATTGCCATGGTGGAGCAGGCTAAGAACTGGCAGAAGGAATATCCCAAGGCAAAGACCATCACCAACCTTGCCTATGTTGACCAGGATGATGAGCTTGATACCTGGAAGAAGCTCACGGACTATAAGAACGGCATCTATGGCGTCATCTGCCTCATAGACGAGATGCAGAATTGGTTCAGCTCTAACCAGTCGAAGAACTTCCCGCCGGAGATGCTGGAGATCATCACGCAGAACAGGAAAAACCGGCGTGTTATCATGGGTACGGCTCAGAGCTTTAACAGGCTTGCTAAACCTATCAGAGAGCAGGCTACGGAAGTGCGCAAGTGCTGGACCTTTTTCGGGTGTATCACCTTTGTTCATCGTGTTTATCCTGAGTTGAACAGTTCAGGGGATGTTATCGCCTGGAAACATAGGGGTTTCTATTATTTCGTCCATACTGACGCTATCCGGGAAGCCTATGACACGTATAAGGTGATAGAGTCTCTTTCCGAAGCTGGTTTCCAGGATAAGCCCCCTGAGGTCACTGTTCACATGCACCAGCCGTGACCACCCGCGGCGAGGCTTGGCGAAAGCCGCCCGCCGCGGGTGGCACGGTGGTATGAAAGGAGGTGAAGGGGATGACCATGCAGCTGCTTTGGGGCATTGCCATTGGCTTGCTGGTCGGCAGTCTTATCCAGCTGGGCTGTGACCTTATGGGTCGAAAGGCCGGGGCCCGGTGTGGGTTCGATTGCCGCAAGTGCCAGGTCGGCAAAAAAGGTTGTGCAGGGTACTACTGCTTTTTGGCTCGGCAAAACGCCGATATCGCCGCTGAAGGTGAATGAATGAAGTATTTGACCTATGGCCAGCGTCTGCAGATTGAGGCGCTATACAAAGTACATATTCCCGTCTGGAAGATAGCCAAAGAAATAGGCTGCTGTAGGTCCACGGTATATAAGGAGCTTCTCCGTGGGGCTGTGCAGCTTTTGGACAGTGAACTCTGTCCCTATGTGTCTTATTCGGCAGACGTGGCCCAGCAGAAGCACGATTACGCGCAGACCTCCAAGGGCAGGCCCTTGAAGATAGGCGGTGACCGTGCTTTTGCCGCTTATATTGAGCACTGTATCCGGGATTTGCATTACTCTCCTGCGGCCGCCCTCGCCTCAGCTCGCCGCACTGGCCGCTTTTATACGGATATCTCTATCAATACCCTCTACAGCTATATTTACCATGGGTACCTGGGCATAGGTGTGCAGCACCTCATCTATGGCCGCCGGAAGCGGAAGAAGGAGCCGGACGAGCTGCGGCCGCCGCTGGTACAGGATGCCCCCAGCATAGAGCAGCGGCCGGAGCATATCAATGACCGTTCTGAGCTCGGCCATTGGGAGATGGATTGTGTCTGCGGTAAGAAAAAGACTCCTGCGGCGCTGCTGGTGCTCACGGAACGGGCCAGTCGTTATGAGCTCATCTACAAGATTCCTGATAAGCGCGCTGCCACGGTGTGCAGCGTGCTGGATGGGCTGGAACGTGACCTTGGCGTCTCTTTCCGGGACGTGTTCCAGAGCATCACCGTGGACAATGGCAGTGAGTTCCGGGATTATTACGGCCTCTGCAGCTCGCTCATGGGCGGTAAGCGCACTGAGGTATACTACTGCCACCCGTACCGCTCCGGCGAACGTGGGAGCAATGAGAACGCCAACCGTATAATCCGGCGCTTTGTGCCGAAGGGTACCGATATATGTACCATCACGGACGAGCTGGTGCAGCAGATTCAAGACTGGATGAACCACTACCCGCGTGAGATTCTTGGCTGGGCGTGCCCGGATGACTATATAAAAATTTTTTCAAGCGCATAGGAACGAAAAGTCGAAAAAAAGAGGGGGGCGCGGGGGGAGAGAAAAGGTGACTTTTCCAGCCTTTTAGGCTTGTCTCTCCCCCCGGGCGTCGGTCTTTCGGCCGGCGCTGCTTTGCTATGCCCAGCGTTGCCGGCCAGGGCCGTTTCTCCTCGTTTTTGCATAGAAAACCGGGGCTTTTTAGGCCCCGGAAAATTTTTCGTTATTTTTGTCTACTTTTTTCTTGACATTTGCATTTTCTTCCAAAAA
>CANRBV010000052.1 GCA_947628965.1 uncultured Bacilli bacterium
CTCCATTTGCGGGTTGGCAAATATTAGAGCCTTATAGGCTTAGTTAAATCCACGTCTTTTAGGCGTGGATTTTAATTTATAATGAATTAAATATTAATTAGTGGATCACTAGAAGAATATTTTTCGTATAAAAGAGTAATCCTTTTTCCTTTTATTTCGATAAAACCTTCTTCTTTTAAATTCTTGAGTTCTCGCGTCATAGCACAGCGATCAATAGCCAAATAATCAGCAAGATCCGTAAAATTAAAAGGAAGATATATAAATTTTGAACCATGTTTATTTGAAGTAATGCTAAAGTATTCTAAAAGACGATTACGAATAGTTTTTTTGGTTAATATTTCAATTCGTTCATTTTTTTCTTTTGTTTTAGCAATAGTAATTTCTAGCAAGTTTTTTAGAAATTGAAAATAATAATCTTTATTTATCTCTCTTGTTTTTATAATACTTTCATAATCTAGTAGAATTATATCTGTATTTTCTTTTGCCAAGATATCATATTCACCATGATTAAATAATAAAAGAGAAGTATTAAATGTATCTTCATCATAAATTTCTTCTAAAATAGTTTTTGTTCCATTGGAATCAATTTTTATAATTTCTAAATAACCACTCATGACATATCCAATTAAATTATCTCCATGTATGGACTTTAAAAGGGATGTATTTTTTTTGACATGTAAAGTTTGTGTCTCAAAAATTTTTTCTAATTTTTCAATATTTCTAGGATTTATGCTATCAAAAAGTTTTGTCATTTTTCACCTCTTAAAAGAATTATACAAAAAAGTGCAAAATGTTGCAAGTGCAACATTTTATTTTTTGAAATAGTGCTATACTTTGGGTATGGTAGAAGGAGTAGGTAGTATGAAAATTATTAAAAGAGATGGCCATATGGTCGATTATAGTCCCGAAAAAATTGAAAGTGCAATTATGAAAGCCAATAATGAGGTTGAAGAGGAAGAAAAAGCAAGTTCTACTCAAATTAAAAATATTATTAAATATATTGAAGGTTTAGGCAAAAAAAGAATGCTTGTGGAAGACATCCAAGATATTATTGAAAAAAAATTAATGTCTATTGGGAAATATGAACTTGCTAAAAAATATATTACGTATCGTTATACAAGAGAGTTAGTAAGAAAAAGCAATACGACCGATTTAGCTATAAAAGAGCTAATTGATGGAGAAAATGAATATTGGAATACGGAAAATTCGAATAAAAATGCCAAAGTTGTAACAACGCAAAGAGATTATTTGGCAGGAATTACAAGTACGGATATTACAAGAAGATTTTTACTTCCAGAGGATATCGTTCGTGCTCATGATGAAGGAATTATTCATTTTCATGATGCGGATTATTTTGCTCAAAATGCTTTACATAACTGTGATTTAATTGACTTAAATGATATGCTTCAAAATGGAACAAATATTAATGGTGTAATGATTGAAAAACCCCATCGCTTTTTAACTGCTATGACTATTGCAACGCAATTAATTACAGCGGTAAATTCTAGTCAATATGGAGGTTGCACGATAACTCTTACGCATTTAGCTCCTTTTGTAAGAGATAGTTATAATAAATATTTAGAAAAATATAAAAACCGTAAATTTTCTAAAGAAGATTGTGAAAAATATGCAAAAGAAGATTTGGCAAGAGAAATAAAAGACGGTGTACAAACATTCCAATATCAAATTAATTCTATGACGACTACAAATGGTCAAGCACCATTTTTAAGTGTGTGTATGTATTTAGGGGAAACAGAAGAATACAAAGAAGAGCTTGCGATGATCATAGAAGAGGTTCTAAAACAAAGAATTGAAGGAATGAAAAACGAAAAAGGTGTTTATATTACACCAGCTTTTCCAAAACTTTTATACGTTCTAGAAGAAGACAATATTCATGAAGATAGTAAATATTGGTATTTAACAAAATTGGCAGCAGAATGTACAGCAAAACGTATGGTACCAGACTATATTTCTGAAAAAATTATGAAACAATTAAAAATTGATAAAAATGGTAATGGAAATTGTTACCCTTGTATGGGATGTAGAAGCTTTTTAACTCCGTATGTTGATGAAAATGGTAAACCAAAATACTATGGACGTTTCAATCAAGGGGTTGTTACGATTAACTTAGTTGATATTGCCCTAACGAGTGATAAAGATATGGATTTGTTCTGGAAAATTTTTGATGAAAGATTGGAACTTTGCCATCGTGCCTTACAAATTCGTCATAAAAGACTTAGTAAAGCAACGAGTGATGTTGCCCCAATTCTTTGGCAATACGGAGCTCTTGCAAGACTAAAAAAAGGAGAGTCTATTCATGAATTGTTGCATCATGGCTATTCAACCATTTCTTTAGGATATGCTGGTCTTTATGAATGTGTTAAATTTATGACTGGACATAGTCATACCGATAATGGCGTAGGTAAGGAATTTGGCCTAGAGGTTATGAGGCACTTAAATGATGCATGTAAAAAATGGAAAGAAGAAGAGGATATCGACTATAGCGTTTATGGTACGCCAATTGAATCTACAACTTATAAATTTGCAAAAGCTTTAAGAGAACGTTTTGGCGTTATTAAAGGCATTACGGACCGAGACTATATTACCAATAGTTATCATGTTCCTGTCTTTGAAGAAATTGATGCTTTCACAAAATTGAAACTAGAAAGTGAATTCCAAAACTTAAGTCCAGGAGGTGCTATTTCCTACATTGAAACGCCAAATTTAAGTAACAACTTGGATGCTGTTATTGAGGTTATTAAATTTATTTATGATAATATAATGTATGCAGAATTAAATACTAAACTTGATTATTGTCATGAATGTGGGTATACAGGAGAGATTTTAATTGATGATAATCTTGAATGGTATTGTCCAAATTGTGGAAATAGAGATCATGATAAAATGAATGTAGCAAGACGAACTTGTGGCTATATTGGAGCTAACTTTTGGAATAAAGGAAGAACCCAAGAAATTAAAGAGAGAGTTATTCATATCGATAACAAAGATGATGAGGAATAAGCATGCGTTATAATAAAATAAGAAAAATGGATATTGCTAATGGTCCAGGGGTTCGAATATCTATTTTTATGCAAGGTTGTGCTTTTCATTGCAAGAATTGTTTTAATCCTGAAACTCACGACTTTAATGGTGGGCGTGAATTTACCGATGAAACAATTGCCCATATTCTAGATTTATGTGGAAAAGAGTATATAGCGGGTTTATCTATATTAGGGGGAGAACCGATGCATCCAAATAATATTGATGGAACTTTAAAACTTGCTCGTGCTTTTAAAGAAAAATATCCCGAAAAAACTTTATGGATTTGGAGTGGATTTCTATTTGATCGAGACTTAAAAGAAAAAGAAGTTTTAAAATACATTGATGTATTAGTGGATGGACAATATGTGGATGAACTTCATAATCCAATGCTTGCTTGGAGAGGATCCTCTAACCAAAGAGTAATTGATGTTCAAAAATCTTTAAAAGCCAAAAAAGTTGTGCTTTATGAAAATGAAACAAAGCTTCAAAATGCCTGAAGCTTTTTTAATTTTATAGGAAAGTTCTAAAAAAACAAAAAAATATCTTGAAGAACAATAGTTTGCTGTTGTATAATGATTTTACAC
>CANRBV010000053.1 GCA_947628965.1 uncultured Bacilli bacterium
TATTTGATTATTATTCCATCTTCAAAACTTGAACTTAATTTATACTCTCCTATCTGTATTCTATCATTAAAATATCCTCCTACTACAAAACCTCCATCTGATGTTTCGGCTACTGATGTTATTCTATCAATATTACTTCCTCCTACTGACGTTGCCCATTGTACTTGTCCATTTGCATCATATTTGATTATCATTCCATATTCATGGCCTTTAGATTGTAACGTATATTCTCCTACTTGGATACTACTACTTGTAAAATATCCTCCTACTACAAATCCTCCATCTGATGTTGAGGCTACTGATGTTATTTCGTCGCTATTAGCACTTCCTATTGATGTTGCTGTGATAGTTGTTGGATTTGCTAATTCTTTTTTCTCATATTTGATTATCATTCCATCTTCATTGCCTTTAGATTGTAACGTATATTCTCCTACTTGAATACTACTACTTGTAAAATATCCTCCTACTACAAATCCTCCATCTGATGTTGAGGCTACTGATGTTATTTCATCATTGATACTTCCTCCTACTGTCGTTGCCCATTCAACTTTATATTTTCCTTCATTCTCTCCATCTGGTTCATATTTGATTATCATTCCATCATAATAATTTGTTGAACTATTAATTTTTAATATACATTCTTCTGATAGTTTTATTTCACTACTATTAAAAGATCCTCCTAGCACAAATCCTCCATCTGATGTTGAGACTACTGATGTTATTTCATCATCACCACTTTCTCCTACTGACGTTGCCCATTCTACTTTATATTTTCCTTCATTCTCCTCATCCGTTTCGTACTTGATTATCATTCCATCAAAAGAACCTTTAGAATTTAATGTATAATCTCCTACTTGAATATTATTATTAAAATATCCTCCTACTACTAAACCTCCATCTGATGTTTCGGCTACTGAGTTTATATATTGACTATAATCTCCACTTCCTCCTACTGACGTTGCCCATTCTACTTTATACTTTCCTTCATTTTCTTTGTCTATTACGTATTTAATTATCATCCCATCAGAAGAACCCTTAGATTTTAACGTATATCCTCCTACTTGCATACTACTATGAAAAGACCCTCCTACTACAAAACCTCCATCTGATGTTTCCGCTACTGAGTTTATTTTATCATCATCACTTTCTCCTACTGACGTTGCCCATGAGAATTTATAGTTTCCTTCATTTGACTCATCTGGTACGTATTTGATTATCATTCCATCATTATACCTTGTTGAGCCATTATTTTTTAATATATATTCTTCTGATAGCTTTATTTCACTACTATTAAAAGATCCTCCTACTATAAATCCTCCATCTACTGTTTCGGATACTGATTTTATATAATCATCTTTACTTCCTCCTACTGACGTTGCCCATTCGACTTCAAATTCTGAATTATATTTTATTATCATTCCATCTTCATTACCTTCTCTACTATTATTTAATGTATATTCTTCGGATAATTTTATTGCACTACTAAAAAAATATCCTCCTACTACAAATCCTCCATCTGATGTTGAGGCTACTGATGTTATTCCATCTTTTTTATCTTCTCCTACTGACGTTGCCCATTCTACTTCAAATTCTGAATTATATTTTATTATCATTCCATCATATGAGCCTTTATTTTCTAATACATATGCTCCTACTTGTATCTCACTTGAATAAAAATATCCTACTGCTACATAGCCTCCATCTGATGTTTCGGTTATTGATGTTATTTTATCTGTATTACTTCCTCCTACTGACGTTGCTAAAGAAACCCCGTATCCTTCTTTTGCCTCTCTTGAAGTTCCTATTCCGAAGTAGTATACGTTGTCTGTTATGTCATATTTGTCATTACTAGCTTTAATTTCTACCGCTTTGTATAATCCTTCTCTTAAGTTTGCTTCTATTTCTCCTTGAGCATTTGTGGTTAGTACATGGTATTCTTTTCCATTTATTATTTCTTTTTCTCCTAATATGTTGAATTTTGCATCTAACGCTAGTTGTTCTGTTCCATCATCTACATTGTATATTGCAAATTTTGTATTTGGTAGGCGAACTGGTTCCCCATTCTCATCATTTTGCTCTCCATCCATTTTTATTAGTTTAAATGATGGACTATCTTCAATTGTTATGGTAATTTTACTTTCATTTTCACTTGCTATTACTTCTTTTACATTTCCTTCTTTTACGTCCATTACTAATAATCCTTCTTCATCCTTACTTACTTGGAAGGTTATGTCTTTTACTGCTGAGTAGCCTTCTGGGGCTAATAGCTCTTTTAATGTATATGTTTGGTCTAAGTTTCTTGCTTGTTCATATTGGTATAAGTTTGGTATTTCTATTGTTCCTGTAATATCTGTTGTATAATCTCCTAGTTTTTGTGTTCCTTTGAATAACCTAAATTTTGCTCCTGCTAGTGGTTTTTGTTCTTCTCCTTTTACTACTTTTTTGATTTCTAATTTATATGTTGGTATTTTTTCGTTATCTAATGTTAGGTTTATTACTGGAATACTTCCGTCTTTAGTTGTTGTTACATCGTTTACTAGATCTGGATTTTGCTCTAATTCAGCTCCTTCACCATCTTGTTGTATTTGTCCATCTTCCTTATTTATTACTTCTATAAATTTTACATTGTACTGACCTGCATCATTTTGTATTTTAAATCTTATTTGACTTGCTAAATAGTACCCTTCTGCTTTTACTTCTTCTAGGGTATATTCTGAGCCTATACTTAATCCACTTAATGTTATTTCTCCATTTGCATTGGTTGTTAAAGTTCTTCCATTTTCAAAGTTTTTGCCTGTTAGTTTGAAACGTATTCCACTTAGTTTTTTTGCTTCTTCCTCTACTCCTTCTCCTTGCTTTTCTAATTTCACAATCTTTAAATTGGCCTTTACTTCATCTTCTACTTGTATTTGTACTTTGTAACTTGATGAAGTATCTTCTTCACTTTCTTCTACACTTTGTGGTGGTATTATTTTTATACTTTTTGCATTGTCTTGGGTTGTTTCTCCTTCTACTAATTCTAATGCTCCATCTTTTTGCGTTGCTCTAAATGTTATTTCATCTTCATTTAATTCATAGTTTGTTGGTGTTTTTATTTCTTTTACTACATAGGTTCTATCTACATATAGGTCTTTTAATGTTAGTTTTCCTTGCTCATCTGTTACTTTTGTTTTTCCTTCTTGTTTTCCATCTTCTTGGTTTGCTTCCATTATGAAATATGTTGCTCCTGATACTACTGTTTCCTCTGTACCTTTTTGATATTTTATTAATTCTAAGTCATATTGCTTTGCTATCATGAAGCCTATTTTGTTTGGCTCTGTTTGTGTTCTGAATTTTCCTGCTTCCGTATCTAAGCTGAAATATACCGCATGGTGGCTATATGATACTTGGTTATAGTTTAGGTTTGTTGGTATCTCTATGTTATAGCTAAATTCTTCTTTTTC
>CANRBV010000054.1 GCA_947628965.1 uncultured Bacilli bacterium
CTCCTTTCAGGCATACCTATGGGTGGGAGAGAACAATACAACTGTTAACAAAATGAATTATATAATAAAAGATAACAGAATGCAAGAGTAAATATTCAAAAAGTTATAAATAAAATATATTACTATGTGTCGAAATATGTCAAATATTGTCATATTAGTAATTTTATAGACTTTTTCCAGAAAATGTGATAAAATCTGACAAAACAAAATAATCGTTAAAAATTTAAAAGATGGTGAACACAAAAATAATTAATAGAGAAGAAGGAAAAGAAAATGAAAGAAATGAAGGAAGAAGATATTAATAAAAAAATAATAGTAGAAAATAATCTAAAAGAAATTTTTGCATCTGCTAATATTAATTTTTTATTTGGATCTGGTGTTAATGGGAGAGCATTTCCTCAATTAGCAGGTTTTATAGAAACAAATCAATTCTTAAAAGAAAAGATTCCAGATGAAAATAAGTCTTTTGAAGAAAAATTAAATATGTTATCAGAAGAAGATGAGAATATTGCTAGAGAAAAATTTGTGAAAGAATTTAATAATAGTGAAGAAAAGATTAATTGGGAATCAGAAGATATAAAAGATATAAAAAATATGTTAGATAGTATATATAAATTAGTTGATCAAGCAGAGAATAGACAAGATTCATCATATAAAATTAATATATTCACTTTAAATTATGATGATATTGTTGAAGATATTTTGAATAAAGAATGCTATATAAATAATATAATAAGTGCAGATTCATTTAAAAAAACGGATTTTTTTAATGTTATAGGATATAATTTCGAATATGGAAAAAAGATTCCTACTTTTGTTACTACTAAACTACATGGCAGCATAAGAAAAGGTAAATTATCTAAAGATGCAATTATATATCCAGGAAATAAAAAGTATGAAACAGCATTGGGACCAAAATTTTTTGAATTAATGTTTTTGATGAAAAGTGAGCTGATAAGAAGAAATGCTGTATTAATTGTTATTGGATATTCAGGAAATGACGAACATATAAATGGTATTATTTCAGATGCAATAGAGGCTAATTTAACACTTATATGGTTTAAGTATAATAATGATGAAAAATTGCCAGAAATAATATTAAATAACAAAGAAAAAATTATAGTAATAGAGCAATTAGAAAAAAAGATCGGAACAGCAAAAAGATGTGCACATTTAATTGAGGAGATTTTAAAAAGATGATAGTTGGAAAAATTGTAGAAGTTAGAGGAATTAAGATTTTAGCTAAATTTGATGAAAAATTACCACCACATTTAATAGAAAATGGAAATATTATTCCAGCGCCACAGATAAATAGTTATGTAAAAACTAGAGTAGGTTTAGATACTATAATATGTCAAATTGTTGGAGAATATTTGAAACTTGATAATAATCAAGGAAAAGAAATTGCATATTTAGTAGAATTAGAAGTTAGAGGCAGAATATCTAATGGCAAATTTTTAGGTGGATTAAGATTATTACCAATTGTTGAAGCTAAATTAGAAACTTTAAACAAAGATGATTTTGAAGTTGTTTTCTATAATGCAAAAGATTCTATTATTATAGGAAATAATTTGTTTGATACATCTAATAAAGTAGCACTTGATATTAATAGATTAATACCAACACATATAGGTATTTTCGGAAATACTGGCAGTGGTAAATCTAATACCATGTCTAAAATTATTAAAGAATATCTTTCTAAAATTGATGAGTTACCAAACAAAGAAAAGTCTAAAATATTAATATTTGACTTAAATAATGAGTATGGAAAAGATGCAATATGTGATTTAAGTAAAAAGAAAATTTATAATTTGAATACAAGAAAATCAAATGGGGATAAAATTCCATTTGATTTTAGAAAGATAACTGCAGATGATTGGGGAATTATATTAAATGCAACAGAAAAAACACAGATGCCTATTGTTAGAAAGGCTTATGAAAATTCTACTATTAAATTTGATAAAAATAATAATAGAGCTTTAACCATTTTAAAGAGAGTTATTTTTAATAAGAAAAATAATATTTTTTATACAATAAGAACTTATGCTGGACAATATTTTGAAAATATAGATCAAATAGCTTTTAATAGTAACTCTAATGGTTTTAATGTAAATGGGAAATATATAACTACAATGGATGAAATTAACAGTCTGGGAATTGCTTTAAAAGATATTGACAACTCTTTGGATAGATTTGAATTTGAATTACTAATGGAAATAGTTCAAAGAAATGACAATGGGATAAATTTTGAATTTATCAGTCCATTAATATATAGAATGATAAATAAGAAAAAACAATTGTTGAAAGTATTTAATGATGTAGAAGATGATTTTGAAAATGCTATATTTGATAATAAAAATATAAGTATTATACAATTAGGAAATGTAAATAAGGAAATAAAAGAAGTTTTACCTTCTTTAATTTCTAATATGATTTATGATATTAAAGTTGAAAATAAAGGAAATGATAAAGTTGATAGTATAATAAATATTGTGATTGATGAAGCTCATAATTTATTGGCAAGCAATAAAGAACAAACAGAATTGTATGGAAATAGTTTAAGAGTTTTTGAAAAAATAATTAAAGAAGGAAGAAAATTCGGACTCTTTTTAATGATAGCAAGTCAAAGACCAAGTGATATTTCAAATACAATAACTTCTCAACTCCAAAATTATTTTATTCATAAATTAGTTAATCCAAATGATATTGATAAGATAAGAAAAACTGTAGCATATATGGATGAAAACAGTTTAAACATGGTTACAGTGCTAGGAGCAGGAGAATGTATTATATCTGGTAGTGCTTTATATATACCTCAATATGCATATATAGAAGAATTAGAAAAAGAACATAAACCTAATAGTGAAAATATAAAACTAATAGGAGAAGGTGGAATATTAGAATAAAAGTGATGTTATAGAATAAGACATCACTTTTATTTATCTTGTTTTTCCACCCATTTAGCAAATTCTTCTTGTGATATTTTACCATTGCAGAAATCTTTATACATTTTAGTTCCAGTTTTTCTAAATTGTTCCAAATCTTTTTGGTACATTTCTATTTCTGGATTTCGAGAAGCACGAGTTTTCTTTCTAGTTCCAATTGTTCTATATTTACGATAGGTTTCATCACTTTCTTGTTT
>CANRBV010000055.1 GCA_947628965.1 uncultured Bacilli bacterium
TTGCAGACCAAGATAATTGGAAAAACAGATCTGAGACGCGATACTAATATACGTTTCCGGCTCTTCTATAATTACTATGTAAATTTAAAATCAGGACAAGACTGCACGCACTCCACAAATCTCTCAATCGTATCATTAACAGCAGCGATGCACTTTTCTGAAAAAGGTATGCCTCTGCGGTACTGCCCAGAAATATCAGTGGAAGTGATTTTCTTTTTCAGAGTGCCTATCTCGACTGTATAACAGAATTTTGAAATAATTTCGTCGTACGCAAGCCTGGAGTTTGAAAAACCAATAAGTTCCTTCGATGCTCCCAAAGAAATAAACTTATTTGACAAATCTTTGACCTGATCTCTGGTGACGCCAATATACGCATTGCGTTGCTCTGCCGATGTCAACGCCGTAGGCTGGTTTAAACGATAAAACAACTCCGCTGGTTCCTCAGGCTTGTATTCAGTCAGACGCACGATGGTCACACTATATTGAAGGAACTGCCGACGCCATTCCCCAGGCAAATCCTGGTAGAATTTTCCATCCAATTCTGCTATTGAGGAGTCATAGGGTTCAATCTGGCCATCGACACATATGACATTATCATAGAAATCACGAATTGCAGCTAGCCGTTGCTGTCCATCGAGCACTTCGTCGATTACGTTAGAGCTTCTGACCACATGAATAGGCGGTATTCTCCAACCTCGGAGAATGGAATCGATGAGCTTTTTCTTCTTCTGGGGTAGCCAGATCTCACCTCTTTGAAAACCAGGCTGTAAATCCATATCGCCTGTCTTGATGCGATTAACTAAAGTTTCGATCTCAAGCTCAGTCGTCTGACACTTCATGTGCAGTCCCCTTTTCTTTATCATTTAATCGTGCACATATATCTGACGCGCCATAAAGAACGCGTAAAATCGTTACGGCGTTTTCTTCGACCACATAGATTACGGAATAATTGTCTACCAGCAACTGCCGGAAGCCCATATCGTGTTCGGGTTGAGAATCAAACAGCTTACATCGTTCCGGAAAAATGTTCAAAGACATGATGCCGTCTGCAATGCGATCATATTGTTTTTCGGCAGTATCGGGAGCTTGAAGACTGTGGGCGATATAGTCATAAATCATGTCCATGTCTGCCAACGCACGGCGTGTTATCTTTACGGTGTATTCTTTCATTGACGAGCCTCTCTGCTCCTAGCAAAGGCAATCGCTGCATCCTCTGTATGACCGGCGTTCATGTCCTCATAGCCGGCATGCAGGGCAGCACGGAGTTGCTCAGCAGTCATTGTCTCGGCATTGACTGCGAATGGAACCTTTGGAAGAGAGACAGAGAAAGGGATGCCGCCAGTCAGGGATACTTGGCGTAGGAACATATCCACGGCAGTAGCCATGGGGATGCCAAGTTGCTTCAGAACATCTTCGGCTTGCTGCTTCACGGAGGGATTAACCCGCAGATTTAAAGTCATAGATTTTTCCATGTGATCATCTCCTTGGCTGAATTGTAACGCAATTCGCGTTACCTGTCAAGTGCTTGTAATATTGTTTCTGGAATGGGCAAGGTAGAAAATCGTACCATACAGTTGCCATTATCACAAAGAGTCTATCCCATTTTAGCCGAAGATTAGCATCGATGGACCTGTATAATATCAATAGCACATTTGCCAAGTAAATATTTGGCCCATTACATTGGTTATGGGAATTTCCACCGCCGTGAGTAACTTGACTATTACAGAATGTATGTTTTTTAATGTCTATCAGCACTGTTTTTATAAACTACCCAAAGTTCTTTTAATGTGTGACGCAATGACAACCTGTTTTCAATGTATGCCATATACTACCCTTACCCTCCCGCATTTAACGGCCTCAACACCTTGTGGCAGCAGGGGTCCAGAGTGCTAAAATGCGGACATCAACCCCTAGTGTAATGGTATAGAAGCCGGTTTTGGGGGATGGTAGGTGATTTCATGTTTTGCTCAAATTTCTGTTCTGAATCCCTTGGGGCGCAAGGGGTCCAGAGTGTCTAAACCATTACATACCGCCCTTGGTTTTATGGCGGGGTGAGGCAAGGAACGGATACTACAAGGGGGGCGACAGCTGAAATGGCTGTCGCCCCCCTTACAGACAGGGAGAGCGGAAGCGGGCGGGGCTGTCAATGGCAGCCCGGAGAGCCGTTCATCTTGACCATTGACAGCACTGGCGGCTTCTGCTACGGATGCTTCTGCTGGGACCGCAGTGGCAGAGGGAATGTTTTGGGTTCTGTTGGGGAAACAGCAATAATTATTCATCCCGGCCCACAAGGTAATCGAGAGACACTTGAAAGAAATCCGCGATCACCTTCAGTGTTTGTATGGACGGTTCCCTGTCTCCGTTCTCATACCTCCTGATCATATTATCTGACAATCTGCACAACTCACTCAATGTTCTTCCGCTGAGCTTTTTCGCTTCCCGAAGTTTACGCAGGCGGGCGGGAAAAAGCTCATCACTCATTTGTTTCACCTCCCGTGTTTCTGTTAGGGGTACTTATACTGGAAACGTGGCCGGGGTGGTGTTTCAGGTTCGTCATTTATCACCATCTTCATCTGGATGATACTGACATTGTGTTCCTGCTTACATTTCGGACAAAAGAGTGGGAAGTTTAGTAAAACGTTATCTGGATTCACTTTTACCCTCGTTTTGCTCCTGCAAACAGGACAATGCACCCATCGGGAAGATTCATCGTTCATAATAGTACACCTCATGAAAAATGCTCTGCGTCATGCGTCCGGCTGTTTGCCATTGATTATGCTTGGGGTTTGCCAAAAGTAAGCCCGGATTCTATAAATTAACTAAATTGATAGTATCAGCCATCCTGCATCCTCTCCATTAAGTTTCCTTACCATTGAATGTGCCCGCCGCAGCACATACGCATAACGGGATCAATATCCATTTTGGCGGCA
>CANRBV010000056.1 GCA_947628965.1 uncultured Bacilli bacterium
GCTCTATGTATAGATAATACCAAATCTGTTTTTGAAAAGCAACCTAGTTTACAAAAAATTAATTTAACATTAGCTGTTTTATCTCGTAGAATAGTTGATGCTGGTCATTCAATTTGCTTTAAGAAAAAGCATTACAGAACTGTAAATTCAGTCGGTACACCAATATATTTTGGAAAAGGGTCTAAAGCAATAGTTATTGAATCTTTTGATAAAAAATTATATGCTACTGTTGAAGATAGCATCTTTGCACTAGAAGAAATACCAGAAGTACAAGCATACTCTGAAAACTTTGATGAAATATTACCGACAGAACCCAAAAAGATTTACATACCTAAAATGATACATCCTTGGAAAAGAAAATCTTTTGAAGCATTTGTTGAAAAGCAGTTTTTAAAAATTTCTAAAGAATTAGAAAAAGAGGTTTCTTAAAGTAATTTTTAAAATTAATCATTTTTTCGTAGGGTACATGAAGGGTAGCAAAAATGATGGTGTTCGAAGAACAAATTTTAAAAATTACTATAGTACCCTGTCCCCAAAAAATTGCCCCAAAAAAATCAAATTTTTAGGGCTTATGTTTAAAAAAATTTGGGACATTTTCAAATTTCATTGACAGTGTCTTTTATTTTTTTCATTAAGGCAATGCAATCTGGAACTAGTTTGTTGAAACGTTTTATTATTTCCACTTATGCAAAAAAGTAACCAATTTTGGTAGTTTTTATTTTACCTCTTTTGGTTACTTTTTTATAATCATTGTTTATCCATACCGCATCGTTATTCACATATAAGAACCGCTCGGAAACCGTCCTTTGTTTTCGCAGTATCCAGGGCTCCTAGTGAATGCAAATACACCACTACGTTTCCCTTGAGAACATTCTCCCCCACGTCTCATAAACGCGCTTCCGTCTGTCGACATAAACAACGAGTAGTCATCGTTCCAACTCGGAGTTTGGGTGTTCGCTACTGAAGATGTTTCCCATATTGCCTCTCCTTTTCTTTTTTTATTTTCCTCATTTGCGTAATCTTGGTTTTCTCCTTTGCCTCCCTCATATTTACTTTTATATTTACTACTATTTCCTTCATCTTCCTCACTTAACTTTCCACTCCAAGTGATAAAACTATCTGATTCGCATGGTATATAGCTTGGTGTCCACTCCCACAATCCTCCTACCATATCATATACTCCACTTGTATTTCCTGTTGTACTTGCTTTCTGTCCTCGACTTGAATACCATATTCCTTGTGGCGCGTCTGAATTATTAGGATTTATATATTTATCTAAATTTTCAATTGTATTTTCTGCAGCAGAAACTTCGTCTCCTGCGTATCCTGTTACCGCCCAAATTGTGTTTGAACCATCAGCGCTTATATTGTTTATTGTTATTTCTGTTGTATTTCCCCTACCATAATCACTATATGATAAATATGCTACTGCTCCCCATTCACTATTTTTTATCATATGGCTATCTACATTTGCTAAGTTGTATGGATTATTGTCTGCATTTCCATTACCAATTTGTCTACATAACTCGTATGCATCAGATATTCCTATATAATTCATACTTGGCCTACACCCTTGAAATGTTGGCCATTTTATTTTCGTAATCTCGGCCGTTCTGGTTCCGTAATAGTAATTACTTACTTCTTCCGAGGTAACGCCAGACCATCCCATTATTGTACTATATTTCACTGGAGAATCTTTTGCTTTACCATCTATATCACTGTAGTCTCCAACATATCCTGCCTCAAATTTTGCCATCCAAAATCCGGGTATTTCTCTATCCCATCCTCCATTTGCATATCCATTTCCACTTTCATTTGTGAATGCTGGATGTACTATATATACTTCACTATCGTCATCTTCTCCTACTTCACTTGCTCTTTTTATTGTTATACCAGCTGTACTTGTTCCTTTCGATGTTGTGCTCGCTGGATTATCTGTTGTCCCCTTTAAGAACACTATTTCTATTTCTCCTCCGTTGTTACTAGTTCTTGTTAATTTATACGCAAACCTTGGTATCCATACCCAATAACTATTATAGTCTTCTGAAGTACCTTTTGATATCGCATTTGCCCACGTTTTTGGATCTACTGTTCCGTCTTTTCCTGTTGTTTTATAATTATACCATGAAGTCTTGTTATCCTTTATTTCTGTTACTTTTCCTGTTTCTGATGCTATAGTTACAGGCTGTAACCCCGTTCCTTCTACTTGTGGCTCATTTACCCCCTTTTCTTCATTCCATTCTTTCTCACTTGACCCTGTTGTTAAATACGTTAAATCATAATTCAAATCATCTAAATTCGCTAGTTCTCTATTTTGCGAATTGGTGTAATTTCTTGCTGCTATTTGTGCTGTTGTAAATATGCCTCTTTCTCCTATCGTTAAATTAATTGTTACCCCGTGCTAGTATTAATAGCACTATTATTGTTATTACTAGCGCTATTAATGTTATTCCTTTGTTTTCCCTTTTTTTGTTTTTTTCCATTTTCTTTCGTTCCTCCTCTTTCCTCTTTTGTTCCATTTTATATTTGGCTTATTTCCTTTTTCAAGAGTTTGGAGGACTATCACTTATCACTTATCTACATAAAAATTTGCTTTATTGTAAGCACTTGCTAAAAAAAGTAACCAATATCAGTAGTTTTTATTCTACCTCTTTGGTTACTTTCGTTTTATTTTTTACAATTTCAAAATTTTCTCTTTATTTAATTTTGTTGTTTTTGCAATAATTTCTATGTCTATACCTTCCTTCTTCATTTCTTTTGCTATCTCTATTTTTTCCTCTGCTTTACCTTCTTCTCTTCCCTTTACTCTGCCTTCTGCTCTACCTTCTGCTCTGCCTAATTTTCTCCCTTTTTTTTCTCCTTTTTTTTCGCCTTTGCTAAATGCGTATGCTTTTACGTC
>CANRBV010000057.1 GCA_947628965.1 uncultured Bacilli bacterium
ATTACTACTATTGCAATAATCAAGGCAAATGCTATAATAGTCATTCCTACTAAACCGTAGAAAAGTAAGTATATTATCATTAATATAGCTTGTTCTACCATATAGCACCACCCCCATTCTCACAGTCAAAACTGTGTATGTAAAAGTGGTAGCACCCACACTGCTTATTCTCATTTCCTATGAATACTAATATACAACAATCTCTAATAAAATACAAGCGAACAGAACAAATTTTTGAAAATATTATTGTAGGTTTGTCAAACATATGTCACACTCTTTTAGATATGTCTATATTTGAAATACCTTATATGTGTTGTCTGCTCCTCGCAACTTCGTTGCGGTACTTAAGAAAACTGATAAAATGTTCCATTTTATGCACTTTTCTTAAGTTTATATTCTTTTAATTGTTCATTTGGACTTTTCCATCCTAATGGCTTCATTGGAAAATTATTATATTCTTTTTCCCAATATCCTAGCTTTCTTTCAAATTCTTCAAAACTCTTGAATTCTCTTTTGTAGTAAAACCTTTCTTGATCTTTTCTATGACTTCTTTCTACTTTTCCATTATGTCTTGGTGTCTTTGGCTTTATTAATTTATGTTTTATTCCTAGCTTCTCTAATGCTTTTTCAAATTTTGTTTTCTTTGTTGTTCCTTGTGGGTTCAATCTATTTGTAAATTCTGTTCCATTATCTGTTTGTATACATTCTATTTTGAATGGAAACTTTTTTATTATTATCTTTAAAAATTCCTCTGATGCATATGTACTGTGCTCTTTACTTGCCCATAATACTCTTTTTCTTGTGTATTCATCTATCGCTGTATATTGGTAATACCTTCCATCTCGCTCTTTTATTTCTTTTGTTAGACAATTTAATGGTACATATTTTACATCTACCTGTACTCTCTCTCCTGGATGTGTCATTTGTTCATATGGTTTTGGCTCATATTGTTTCTTCTTACTTGGTGCTTTTTTATATATTTCTAGTCTCTGCATTACTCTATACAAACTTGTTATACTTCTCGTGTATCCTTTTCGTTGTAACTTTACCCATAGCACCACTAATCCTGTTTCCTTGTTTTTTACTTTGTAATCTTTTATCATTTTTATTTCTGCTTCTGTATGTTGTTTTGGGTGCCTATGCGGTCTTCTTGACTTGTTTTTCAACGACTTTGCTGTTCCATCATATCTTTCTCTCCATCTATATATTGTTTTTCTATACATTTTAAATTTTATTGCTGCTTTTGTTACTCCATGTCTATATGAATATTCAACTACCGTTTGCTTATATTGTATATCTTGTGTTATACTATTACTCATAGGAAATACCTCCAATATTTTAAGTGTTTTGTGGTTAAAACAACTTTATCATATTTTGGTATTTCCTTCAATTTTTTATTTTATATATTTAATGTGTCATATCTATTGTAAACCTATAACAGAACAAATTTTTGAAAATATTATTTTATATTTGGCTATTGCAATTTATCAAAAATATGATATACTTTAGTAAATTGATTGATATTTGTATCAATCGTTATGAGAGCCAGCGAGTTGTAAATATCTACGTCGTCGGCACCATAAGAGTATCAAGGCTTTCTTAAATTTCCTAATTCATCTAAACAAACATAAGCTTTATATTGGTTGTTATAACTATCTCTAAATTGTGATTTATAATATTCTTGCTGTTTCAATATCCTCATTTTCATTTGTAACAGTAACTACTTTATGATTGATTGTAATTGTTTTATTTTCAAAATCTATTGCAGACCATCTAATGCCTAAAACTTCACTTCTTCTTAATCCATAAAATGCAGTTAAATAGACAATTAATTCTAAGGGGGTGTCTTTTACAACTTGGAACAGTGTATTTAATTCATCTTCACTGTAATAATCGGCAATAAATTGTTCTTGATGTGGTCTACCAACTTTTATAGCTGGATTACTAGGTATTAAATCAGTTTGTACTGCATAATCTAAAGCTTTTCTAATATTAGCATGATATTTTACAACAGTATTTCCTTTTAATCCTTGTAAATATAACCAATTATAAAAATCTAAAATATGAACAGGTTTCAAATCGTTTATCATAATAGGATGTTTTGTAAAGTATTCTTTCGTTCTTCCTTCAATTTGTCTTTTATAACCTGTATATGTAGCTTCTTCAACTTGATGTTTTATCATATCAAGCCACTTTATCATAAAATCTGCAAATGAAATTTGTACTTTTTTATCTTCTGTTTTTGTGATTGTAATTGTTTCTAAACTTTCTTTAAAATCATCTCTTATTTGAATAAGTTTCTTGATATGCAATATCTTTTGCAAATTCTAAATATTCTTCCATTTCTAATTTTCACTCCTTAACTTTGATACTAATATTTCTGCGTTTTTATAAGTTATTGAATTTTCTCCATATCTGCTTTTAATGTCTTCTAGTCTTTTTGTATATCCAACATCATTACCGTATTTATCAATTTGCATATCTGCTTTATTTAATATTTCTCCACCTATATGTTTATGATCTAAATTATTACCATACTCATAGCCAATATCATGATTAAATCCTAATACAAATAAATCCTGTAATTCTTTATCATCTAAATTATATTCTTTTCCTATTTCAATCATCTTTTTAGCAACAGCTAATGAGTGCTTTAATCTATTTTCGTCCATATTTTTAATCTCATTCCTTCCTTGCCTTCGCTTCGCTCGTCTGTAGAAGGCACAAATCTTTATTAAAAATTTTTAGTTT